>JBBQQV010000530.1:0-1525 GCA_038215505.1 Lysobacterales bacterium | reverse complement strand
CCGCTGAATCGTGGGAAGGGAGCGCTCGCGGTGCAGTTCGGCGGACTGAGTGAATCGGAGGCAGATACCGTGACTGCTTGGTTTGATATTGGATTGCCGAAACGGTCACGAACAAAAACGTTAAACGTGCTGTACAGAAATCCAGGTGCAACCAGATTTGATCCAAATCGGTTCAAGACCACCACGCTTGGCGCGCTGGGCAAGGTGTAAGCCAGATACGGTGCCTCAGCCAAAAGCGGCCCCGGTGCCGTCACCACACTCACATTTATCTCGTTGGTGGTTGCCCACTGCGGAAACTCTTGTCCTTCAAACAGGAAATAGTTGCCGCTACCCTGCTGCACCTGAGCCAGCCGCAGCTGCACGCTCGCGATGCCGCGGTTGTCGGTCAGTGCAACGCGTGTGGTGGCGGGCGCGCCCTCGCCAAGCAGTAGCCCGCCGCCGCGGCTAACACTGAATTGAACGCTGGCTCCTGCTACCGGCCTGCCCACCTCGTCACTGACAAATGCCAGCAACGGCTTGGCCAGCGGCTCGCCGGCTTGGCCAAATTGCCGATTGGCATCGGCGCTGATGGACACCAGGAACCCCGCCAGCGGATCTGTATTCGGCTCGCCGGCATAGGGGTTCGCCAGCAGCTCGGCGATATCCCGAAAAAACCAAAGACCGGGTGGAATGATGGTGACGCCGCCCGCGTATTCGCCCGACACGAAATAGCCAGACTCACCGCTAGTCGGGTTGGAAACCCGCCAGACACTGCCGGACCACGCTTGCGCGACTATCGGATCGCGCGGCACTTGCACGACCATGCCGCGCTGCAACCACTCGGCAATACGTTGACGGACGAACAGGCTGTGGCTGGCCAGTTGCAGTGCAAGGTCTGCACCGGGCGATAGCGACAGCAGCGGAATGCTCATGGTCGCGGATCGCTTGATCCCGCTGTCAGCCGACAGTGCCTCTACACCCCAAAGCCGCGAGAACAGCTCATGTTCAAGCGCGCTGCCCTGAAGCGCAGACAAGCGCATCCAATCGGCTTCGGCGTCGGTGCTAGTGCGCTGGCTGATCGGCTCGAGTGGGCGCAACAGTGCATCCAATGCCGCGCCCTCAAACTGCAGGTCGTTGACCAGTCCCAGCACGGAGTTGGCGCGATACTGCGCAATCGCCAACGTGGCAGCGGGCAAGGGTCGAAAGACGGAGACTCCGAGGGCGCTTGCCATGTCCGCGTCGTCGCTGCTCCAGTCCTGCTGATAGCGCTGCGCCAGCCTGCCAAGCAGGCGGGTGGATCGTGGGTCGCTGGCCGCTACGGCCGTGGCATCGATCTCGGCTAAATCCCCTTGCGGATCCAAGGCCAGCGCCGCGACGCCACCGGCGAGCAGCACCTGATCTGCGGTGACGCTGCCTGCTGGGCCGCTCAAGGTCAGCTCAACACGCTGCTTTGCGCCAACAGTCAGCTCACCTCGGCCCGTCGCGGCTGGCCGACCATCTAGCCAAATACTGGGTCGCACCTTTATCAGGTAAGCCGGCAGCGCGC
>JBBQQV010000529.1:0-1536 GCA_038215505.1 Lysobacterales bacterium | reverse complement strand
GGAGGTGTGCCGCTTTGCAGCACATTGGTCGCTCGTTGTCGGCAGTCGCCCGGCGCATTGGCCGGAGGGTCTCGGGCCAACGCTCTGTCGCGCTTGTTGCGTCGCAGCCCTTGCTGGTCGTCTCACGCAGGTGCAGTTTCGCGGCCGAAGTGGCGGTGTTTGGTTAACGCAGTGATGAAGTCGGCCATGCTTTTCGTTGATAGCGCGGGGCGGATCAGCACGCCTTCGTCATCACCGTCCGTCGCGATGCCGGCTGCTTGCAACAGAGCAGTCGAGCCGCCGCTGACCAACAGCGTTTTGCAGTGGCCGAATTGTTCTTTGACGAAGTCCTTGGCCATGCTGTCGCGGGCCAATGCGGCACAACAGGTGGCGTTGCCCGTCGGCAGGATGACTGCGTCAAACAGAAATCCGGGCGAGTTTTCAAACGAAGCGTCGGCGTTCAAGGTGTCGCCATTGTCGGCGGCAACGGGGCCAATGCGTGCGGCGACGCATTTGCACATCGCGCCAGCGGCGACTAAGGCTGCCTTGGCGGTTGCCACCTCGCCGGCACTGCTGCCCTCAGCGAGCAGGATCGCCACCACGCGGCTGCGAATGCCGCCATTACCCGGCCGGTGCAATAAGGACAGCGCTGGCGAGTGAGTGATCTCCGGTTTCGGTGGATTGGCGAGTGCGCGCGGCATCGCGGGTGGCAAGTCCATGCCCAATCCAGATGCTACGCCTTCCGCCAAAACTGCTGACACGTTGCGCAACATCGACACCACGCGCATACGCACCGCGGGCACCTTCAGCATGCTCAGTTCAAAGCGAAAGGCGGCGATGATGTGCGCTTGCTCGGCCGCGCTTTGGCTGTCGAAAAACAGAGTGGCTTGCTGGTAGTGCTCAGCGAACAACTCGGGGCTGCCGCGGAGTTCATCCGATTTGATTGGCTCAGGAAACGCCACGAAGCCCGCCGCACCGGCCTGGAAGGGGCAACCACCGCCCAGTGAGTTGGGCTCATACGCCACTGCGCCGCGATGGATCGCTTGTCGGTGGATGCCGTCGCGCTGGTTGTTACGCACGGGCGCGAGCGGTGCATTGATCGGAATCTCATGGAAGTTGGGCCCGCCCAAGCGGCTGAGCTGGGTGTCGACGTAAGAATGAATGCGGCCGGCAAGCAAGGGGTCGTTGCTGAAATCAATGCCCGGAATCACGTGCGCGGTGCAGAACGCGACTTGCTCGGTTTCAGCAAAAAAATTGTCTGGATTGCGGTTAAGCGTCATCCGTCCAATGGCGCGCACCGGCACCAGCTCTTCCGGAATCAATTTAGTCGCATCCAGCACGTCAAAGCTGAAGCCGGCGGCTTGTTCTTCGGTAAACACCTGCACGCCCAACTCCCATTGCGGGTATTCGCCGGCCTCGATGGCTTCCCACAAATCGCGTCGGTGAAAGTCCGGATCAGCGCCAGAAATCTTTACCGCTTCGTCCCATAACAGTGAGTGGGTGCCGAGCATGGGTGTCCAGTGGAATTTGACCAGCACCGACTCGCCTTGCGCATTG
>JBBQQV010000528.1:0-1540 GCA_038215505.1 Lysobacterales bacterium | reverse complement strand
GCGCACCAAGCCGGCTCCAGCAGCACGTTGTAGCGCAGATAGCTGCACATGGCCTGGCCTCCCAGCGGTGGCTGGGCTTTGCCCATTTCCCGGTCGATGGTGCGGGCGGTCGGGCTGCGCGACAACCACTGCATCACCGTTTCGACCTGGTCGGCGCAGTCTTCCATCAGCGCCTTGAGCGACAACACGGCATGCAAAGCGGCTGTGCCCTTGATGACATTCGCATGGCCGGTCGCCGGATCGGCCTTGCCGGTACCGACTGAGACCACTAGCAGCTTTTTTTCGCCCGTCTGCCAACGAAGCCGGTAGCCGTCCATCGTGGCCGTCATCAGTGCTTGCAGCGCGGGATTGTTCGACGGACTCACCCCGCCATCGACGAAGTCGCCGGTCACCGCCTTGAGCCCGTCAGCGGCCCGGCCAATGTGCATGGTCTCCGGGTCGAAGAAGTAGGGTGCCGCGGTGCTGGCACGCACCACCTGCCACAGCGGGTAGTCGGCGTTCGCGATGGTCGTGGCGTGGGTGCCCGCCTTGAAGTAGCGCGCCAGCGGGTTGTTGGTGATGGGCCAAGCACTACCGGTGTCTAGTCGCTTGGTCACGACCAGCAGGCCAGTTCGGAAGTCCTCGCTGCTCAGCCTTCGCTCGCCCAGCACGCCTATCAGGGCCTCGCGAACTTTGGTCGCGTCGAACTTGGCGCGCAACGCGCCCCAGCGCAGCAGGCTGCGCTTGAAGACAAACTTGCCGAGGTCCAAATAGTGCGCATGCACCTCGTCTACCGTCATACCGAGCGACAGCGCCGCGGCAATGATCGCCCCGGTGGATGTGCCGGCGATCAGGTCGAAATAGTTGCATAGCCGGAAGCCGGGGTCGTCGCCATGCTGCTTGATCAGCAGCGTCTCGATCTCGCGCAACATGCCCAGCGTCAAAACGCCGCGCAAGCCGCCACCGTCCAGCGCCAAGATGCGTTTTGGGCCCACGGCTGGGTCGAGATGCTGTGCGAAGCTGCGGTAGTTGGCCATGATAATCGTCCTTCTGGGTAGGTAATCTTGCCGGTGTTTCTATTTTCGGCCCTGAAGGCATCGCTCATTGCCACCTTGGTGGTTTTGGCGTCGATCAGCTGGGTCGCGGCGAATTCGCGCGAAGTGAGTTCTGCCGCCCAGTCTTGCGCATCGTTGATGCACCCCTGCAGGTCCATATGTGTGCCAGGGTCGTTGTTGATGCCGATACGCAAAGCGGCTTTAGCCACTGCGATCTCCCTGGATGTTGACTTCTGGCTATCAGTGGCTGGAAAGTATAGGCAAGCCATTTCGGGATGACAAGGATGGATGGGTGGTTTCTGGAACTTGGCCACGCGAGCTACATCGCTCCACCCGGCGAATCCTATGGTTTGAGCGGCGCTGATTCGGGCAGCGAACGGCAATACATTGCGCGTCATGCTCGCGCACGTAGGAAAGTTCGTGTCAGCCAAATCGACCCCGTTGGCAAGCGCATCGTCACGGCGTCACAGGATAAGACTGCCCGCGTTTGGTGGGAATGCTGGTCA
>JBBQQV010000527.1:0-1574 GCA_038215505.1 Lysobacterales bacterium | reverse complement strand
CTCGGCGCTGATTCGCTACTAAGCGCTGCGGCCGCGGCGCAGATGTTCCATGCATGACTTGGCTCCGCTTGGATACGCCCTCGTACAGACGGTTGGACGGCAAGTTCACGTATGATCGCCGCCCGCTCGGCCCTGTGCCGGCTCAAGCCATCTACTTCAATCCATGATTGATTCTCGACTCGCGTTTGTATTTCCTGGACAAGGCTCGCAGTCGCCGGGCATGTTGGCCGAGTTGGCCGCCACTTCGAGGCTGGTACAAGACACTTTTGCCGAAGCCTCGACGGGTGCTGACATCGACCTGTGGGCGATTGCCAGTGCTGCCGATGACGTCCGTCTCAATCAAACCGAATTCACCCAACCCGCGCTGTTGGCCGCCGCCATCGCGGTGTGGCGGGTTTGGCTGTCGCGAGGCGGATCGACGCCTGCGCGGCTGGCTGGACACAGCTTGGGCGAATACGCTGCACTGATTGCGGCCGGCGCGCTTTCTCTTGCCGATGGCGCGCGGCTGGTGCGCCAACGTGGTCGCTTGATGCAGGCGGCAGTGCCAGTGGGAGCTGGAGCAATGGCGGCGGTGCTGGGAACCGAAGACACGCTGGTCGCTGAAGTGTGCGCGGCGGTGTCGGGTGACGGCGTGGTGGTGCCTGCCAACTTCAATTCGCCCGGCCAAATTGTGATCGGCGGCGACCTGGCTGCGGTGGATCGCGCCTTGGCGGAACTTGCCTCACGCGGCGTGCGCAAGGCGATCAAATTGCCTGTCAGCGTGCCTTCGCATACACCGCTGATGCGTGAGGCGGCGGAGCAATTGGGTGCCGCGATGGCAACCCTGAACTGGTCGCTGCCGACGATTCCCGTCATCCAGAATGTGGATGCGGTCGCCTATAGCTCAATCGATGAAATTCGCGATGCCCTGCAACGGCAGTTGTATTTGCCGGTGCGTTGGACCGACTGTGTGCAAGCGCTCGCCGCAGCGGGTTGCTCGCGCATTGCGGAATGCGGTCCGGGCAAGGTGCTAAGTGGATTGAGCAAACGTATCGACAAGTCGCTTGACGCGCGCGCACTGGGCACGCCGGCAGAGCTCGAAACCACGTTGAACGAATGGAGTGCCGCATGAATTCGCTGAAGCCACTTGCAGGCGAGATCGCGTTGGTGACCGGGGCCAGTCGCGGCATCGGCGCTGCCATCGCTGATGAGCTGGCGTCGCTGGGAGCCCGCGTGATCGGCACCGCGACCAGTGAAGCGGGCGCTGCAGCGATTACTGCGCGACTGGCCGCCAATGCAGGCGAAGGGCGGCAACTCGATGTCACCGACGCGGCCGCAGTCGAAGCGCTGATCGATGGCATGAGCAAGGGCATCGGTGCGCCGTCGATCCTGGTCAATAACGCTGGAATCACCCGCGACCAACTGTTGCTGCGGATGAAGGAAGACGACTGGCAGGTGATTCTCGATACCAACCTTTCCAGCGTCTATCGCACCTCGCGCGCAGTGCTGCGCGGCATGCTGAAAGCGCGCCGCGGACGCATCATCAATATTGCATCGGTGATTGGATTGACGGGCAATCCGGGGCAAGCCAACTA
>JBBQQV010000526.1:0-1584 GCA_038215505.1 Lysobacterales bacterium | reverse complement strand
GAGATCGACGGTCAATGGCGTTGGGAATCGGTAGCGATATGCCAGTCGCTGGCCGAACAGCGACCCGAAGCCGGCTTGACCGTGCCGATGGCATCGCCGGATCGGCCACAATATCTGTCGTGGCTGTTCTTTGCTGCGTCGACCTTTGATTCCGCCACCTTTCTGGTCTTTCGTTACGCCGCGCTGGCACCCGACGAGGCGCTGCGCAAGGAAGCGCAAGCGGCACTGATGCCATTGCTCATCCGGCTGGCGCGCCACCTGGAGAAAAACGACTATCTGCTTGGTGACCGCTTCACCCTGCCCGATATCGTGCTGGGTCACGCCATCCAATTGCTGTATCTGACCCGCGCCATCGACGACATTCCCACCCTGTTGCAGTACCGCAAGCGATTGGCGGTGCGGCCGGCGGCCAAGCAGGCGGGCGTGTTTACGCCACGGCCTTGAGTCATCGTCCAGATCAGCAGCAGCGCAGGTGCGGTATCTGTGGGAGCAGGGCCACTGCGGCTCGCTTGAGCATGGCGGCTCAATTCACGCCCCTACACGCCGCCCAATTCCCGCCCCATCACAATCGCATCCTCGCGACCACCAACGGCGGAGTAATAGCGCGGCCGTCGACCAATTTCGGCAAAACCCAAAGACAAATACAGCGCGATGGCCACGGGGTTTGAGGGTCGCACTTCCAAAAACACGCGCTCGGCGCGATGCCAGCGCGCGGCGTCGAGCATGCGCAGCACCAGCCGGCGGCCATGCCCGTGGCCCTGCACCGCGGGGGCGACGCAGATGTTCAGCAGATGCGCTTCGTTGGCTGCCACGCTGACGACGGCGTAGGCAAAAATATTGCCGCCGTCTGCTTCCAATATCCAACAGCCATAGCCGGCGCGCAGGCAATCGCGAAACACGCCAATCGACCACGGAAAAGCGTAGGAGGCCGCCTCGATTGCCAGCACGTACGGCAGATCCGCGTCGTGCATGGCCCGCAACTGGTTTGCCGAACTGTCCTGCCGAGGTTGTGCGCTCATCGCCGCGCGGTCTTGGCTAACCGACGTCTCAGTTGGCGAAGCTGCGGCCAAAGTGCGCGCCGGGTGACCGCACTGCTGAGCAGAAGATCGAGTGGCGGCAGGTCGAAGACTTCATCGGTGACGGTTGCTGGCACCAGCTCAACCGCGTCAAGGCTCAATCCCGCCGCTCGCAACACGGCAACCAGCATCTGCTGCGCGGTGGATTCGGCTGACCGCGGAAAACTCGGCAGGGAGAATCTTGGCCGCGTCGAATGCGTATTGGCGGCTGACAGTTGAGTCGGAAGGACGCTGGCCTGCGTCATCTTTGCCGGACCCGCAGCAGCCCTGACCGGCCGCAAAAGCTGATACCCCATCGCTTGCAGCAAGCGCTGTTGCTCTGAGCCCCACTCCGCAGCCGCCATCTCAGACACCGGCGGCAGCCGCTTGCAGATCACCCAGGAAATCGGCCAACACCTGATCCAGGGCAGCACCCATGGCGGTCACCGAGTCTTTGACTGACGTCGCCGCCGCGGGTGCTTCTGCGCGGTACTCACGCAGCAGCAACGGCAACTCGCTGCCAACGCCT
>JBBQQV010000525.1:0-1594 GCA_038215505.1 Lysobacterales bacterium | reverse complement strand
ACTCACAGTACTGACCCTTGCCGCAGGGCCTCCGGCCAGCCTCGAAGCAATCGCGGCTGCCGCCGCTCCCACAGTGAGTGCTACTACAGTGAGTACTCCCACAGTGAGTACTCCCACAGTGAGTTTTAACCCATGAACCTGTGTGGCTTCACGGTAGGCCTGGACCAGCCGTTCTTTCTGATCGCGGGGCCCTGCGTCATCGAGTCCGAACAGCTGCAGTTGGACACCGCCGGCACGCTGAAAGAAATCACTTCGAAGCTGGGCATTCCCTTCATTTTCAAGTCGAGTTTCGACAAAGCCAATCGCACCTCGGGCAGCAGTTTTCGCGGCCCCGGCATGGAAGCCGGGCTGCGCATTCTCGATACCGTCAAGCGCCAGATCGGTGTGCCCGTGCTCACCGATGTTCACGAATACACGCCGATGGATGAAGTGGCATCCGTCGTCGACGTGCTGCAAACGCCTGCGTTCTTATGTCGGCAAACCGACTTCATCCAAAAGGTGGCGGCGGCTGGCAAGCCGGTCAACATCAAGAAGGGCCAGTTTCTGAGCCCATGGGAAATGAAGCACGTCGCGAGCAAGGCGTTGGCGACCGGCAATGAGCAGATCATGGTCTGCGAACGCGGGGTCAGCTTCGGCTACAACAATCTGGTGTCGGACATGCGCTCACTCAGCGTGATGCGCGACACCGGTTGTCCGGTGGTTTTCGACGCCACTCACTCGGTGCAACTGCCCGGTGGCGCGGATGGCAAGTCGGGCGGACAGCGGGAATTTGTGCCGGTGCTGGCACGCGCTGCGGTGGCCGTCGGCATCGCCGGGCTGTTCATGGAAACGCATCCGAATCCGGAGCAAGCGCTATCCGATGGCCCCAATGCGTGGCCGTTGGGGAAAATGGCCGCGCTATTGGAGACTCTGCTGGCACTGGATCAAGTCAGCAAGCACCACGGATTTCTTGAGGCCTCGTGATCGGTCTGATCCTTTACAACCAGCCATTACAACGATCCGTTTCAACGAGCCAGCGTAACCAGTTCAAAACCGACGTCGCATCCCATCCAACCCTGCACTGACGACCCTGACCAACGCCATGTCCAACCGCATTTCACGCATCCACGCCCGCGAGATCCTTGATAGCCGCGGCAATCCCACACTCGAAGCGGAAGTCACCTTGGAAAGCGGCCACATGGGTCGCGCCGCGGTTCCATCGGGCGCTTCCACCGGCAGTCGCGAAGCGGTCGAGCTGCGCGATGGCGACAAGACCCGCTACCTAGGCAAGGGCGTGCGCAATGCGGTGGCCAACGTCAACGGCGTCATTGCGAGCGCTTTGAACGGTTTTGATGCGCTTGATCAAACGGGCCTTGATGCGCGTTTGATTGCAACCGATGGCACCGAGAACAAATCCAAGCTCGGCGCCAATGCATTGTTGGGCGTCTCGCTGGCCAATGCGCACGCGGTGGCGGCAAGCAAAGGGCAGCCGCTGTGGGCGCATTTGGCGCAAGGCCGTGAGGTTGCGTTGCCGATTCCCATGATGAACATCATCAACGGCGGCGCGCATGCGGATAACAACGTCGACATGCAGGAATTCATGGTCCTGCCGGTG
>JBBQQV010000524.1:0-1609 GCA_038215505.1 Lysobacterales bacterium | reverse complement strand
GGGGAAGGCGCTTGCGAGATGGCATCAGCCATCTCGCGCCGAGGCGAACGCCCGCGTCGCAAGACGCGGGCCGGGGAAGGCGCTTGCGAGATGGCATCAGCCATCTCGCGCCGAGGCGGGTAGTTCACACCAGTGGGCGCGCAAACTCGTCTCGGGGACCCGAGCTTCAAGCCGGCCCAGCAATCTCCTCCAACATCTCGCGTGCAGATGCGGTAATCGCGCCGCGCCGCAGCACGATGTCCCACCAGCTGCCGCCCAGTTGCCGCCACAGCACAGCGGCGCGGACGGCGGCGAGCAGGGCGCAGCGGATGCGGCCGACGACGACGGATTGCGCCAGGTGATTGGGATCGCCTTGCACCAGCACGCGCGGTGTCAGCGTGCTGATGGTGGCGGAGTACAGATCGCCCAAATGCTGTTGAACGTCCGCGTCCAGCAGGCCGCCGCGCTCGAGCTTGGGGCGGGCGTTGTCGATGCCTTCGGCAAGTGCGGCCAGCAGCTTGGGTTCAGCGACCAGCTTGCGCTCCACCAGCAACACGGTGAAGCCAATCCGATTGGCGCTGACCCGTCGCGGCCCGCTGCCTTCGATCTGCGCGATCAACAGCTGCAGGGCCGAGCGCATCGCCGGCAGGCTACCGAACACTGCCTCGGTGGATGCGGCGTCGGTGGCAAACAGACTCGCCGTTGCTGGCGTCAGCAAAGCATCATCCGCATGCCCGTCAGCAGCGGTTTGCAGAACCACTTCAATCGCCTGTGCCATGCCGGCCAAGGCGAGCGTGCGTTGTCTCATGCGGCTTCCCTCAGTCGACATTCCAGTGCGGCGTTGGTTTGGGTGATGGTGGCGCCGCCTAAGCACTCGACGCCGTCGTAGAACACCACCGTCTGACCCGGCGTGACGGCGCGTTGCGCCTCCCCAAATGTTACCCGCAGCTCGCCGTCTTGCAGCACTTCGACTCGACAGGCTTGGTCGTCCTGCCGATAGCGCGTTTTCGCCGTGCAATCGAAGATGGGTGAGGGCGGGCTGCCGGCTGTCCAGCTCGTCGCATCAGCATGCAGTTCGGAGGAAATCAGCCAGCGGCTGTCCTGACCTTGGTCTACATACAGAATGTTGCGTGCGACATCCTTGCCCACCACGTACCACGGTGCTGACGGGCGGCCGCGCACGCCACCCAGTTGCAGGCCTTCGCGTTGGCCGAGCGTGTAGAAACACACGCCGCCATGACTGCCAAGGGTCTGTCCGTTGATGTCGCGGATCTCGCCCGGTTGAGCGGCGAGATAGCCGCTCAGAAAGGTCCGAAAGTTGCGCTCGCCGATGAAGCAAATGCCGGTGGAATCTTTTTTTGCGTGCACGGGCAGGGCAGCTTCTCTTGCCAAGGCCCGCACTTCCGACTTTTGCAACTCGCCCAGCGGAAACAGGGTCGCCGCCAACGCCTCTTGGCCTAATGCGCAGAGGAAGTAACTCTGATCCTTACTGCTGTCGGCCGCGCGCAGCAAACGAAAGCGGCCGTTGTATTCATCCACGCGGGCATAGTGACCCGTAGCGATGTGGCTGGCACCGAGGTTGCGCGCCACATCGCTACGGGTCACTATGCCCGCGTGGATGAATACAACG
>JBBQQV010000523.1:0-1653 GCA_038215505.1 Lysobacterales bacterium | reverse complement strand
GGCTTAACCCGTCACGTCGGTGGCGCGCGCATTTTGCTTAAGCGCGAAGATCTGAATCACACCGGCGCGCACAAGATCAACAATACAATTGGTCAGGGAATGCTGGCCAAGCGCATGGGCAAGACGCGGATCATCGCCGAGACTGGTGCTGGCCAGCATGGCGTCGCCTCCGCGACCGTAGCCGCTCGACTGGGTTTAAAGTGCGTGGTCTACATGGGCTCGGTCGACGTCGAGCGACAAGCGATCAACGTGTACCGGATGAAACTTCTGGGCGCAGAAGTGGTGCCGGTAACGTCGGGTTCGAAGACCCTCAAAGATGCGCTCAATGAAGCCATGCGCGACTGGGTGAGCAATGTCGAAGACACCTTCTACATCATCGGCACCGTCGCCGGACCGCACCCGTATCCGATGCTGGTGCGTGATTTCAATGCCGTGGTCGGCCGCGAAGCGCGCGCACAGATGCTCGAAGAACATGGCCGCCTGCCGGATGCCTTGGTCGCCTGCGTCGGCGGCGGCTCCAATGCGATTGGCTTGTTTCATCATTTCTTGAATGATCGCGAAGTGGCGATCTGGGGCGCTGAAGCGGCAGGCGAGGGCATTTCCAGCGGCAAGCACGCAGCATCTTTGGTCGCGGGACGCCCCGGCGTGCTGCACGGCAATCGGACCTATGTGTTGTGCGATGACGATGGCCAAATCACCGAGACGCACTCGGTGTCGGCGGGCCTCGATTATCCCGGTGTCGGTCCTGAGCATGCCTTTCTGAAAGACAGCGGCCGGGCTACCTATGTCGGCATTACGGATGCGGAGGCGATGGAGGCCTTCCACTTGCTTGCCCGCAGCGAAGGAATACTGGCCGCCTTGGAGTCGAGCCACGCAATCGCGCAAGCGATCAAATTGTCGCGAGAGTTGCCCAAAGACGCGATGATTCTTTGCAACCTGTCTGGACGCGGCGACAAGGACATCTACACCATCGCCAAACGCGAAGGTCTGTCGCTGTGAGTGGGCGTATCGAGGCCTGCTTTGCGAGCCTCAAGGCAGCTAATCGACCAGGACTGATTCCGTTTGTCACCTGTGGTGATCCGTCGCCGGATGGTGCGGTCGACCTGCTGCATGCGCTGGTCGCGGCTGGTGCCGACGTGCTGGAAGTCGGGGTTCCTTTTTCCGATCCGCAAGCCGATGGTCCGGTCATCCAGCGCAGCTCTGAGCGGGCGCTGGCACGCGGCGTGGGCTTGCGACGCGTATTGGAGGTCTGTCGCCAGTTCCGCGAGAGCGATTCGAGCACGCCACTGGTGCTGATGGGTTACATGAATCCTGTCGAGATGTTTGGTGTGGAGGCTTTCGCCAAGGCGGCACAGGCAGCGGGCGTCGATGGTTTGTTGCTGGTCGATTGTCCGCCCGAAGAAGCCGGTCCTTTGCGTTCGGCGCTTAGCAGCGCTGGTCTGCGCTCGATCATGCTGGCCGCGCCCACCACCGATGCGGCTCGGCTGGCGATGATCGCTGCTGCCAGCGAAGGCTATTTGTACTACGTCAGTTTTGCTGGCGTTACCGGTGCCGGGTCACTCAGCGTAGACGCCGTGCGTGAGCGCGTGGCGGCCTTGCGCACACACGGCGGCGCCCCGGTGGCTGTCGGCTTTGGCGTGCGCGACGCTTCGT
>JBBQQV010000522.1:0-1694 GCA_038215505.1 Lysobacterales bacterium | reverse complement strand
CACTGGCCTCGCGTCCGCTGGTATCGCGGTGATCGGCGCCATTTTTACGGTGCTGGTGGCTGTGCCGCTGGCGGTCATTGGCGGCTTGCTGGCCGTAGTGCTTGGGCTTATTCCGCTGGTGGTGCCGGTGCTGTTGCTGGTCGGTCTGGTGTGGCTGATCGTACGCGCGGGCAACTCGCCATCGCGCGTCTTGCCTGCGCCGGCACCTGCTGTTGCCGCGCTGCCGCCGCCGGTTCCGCTTTGAACTCTGCGAGATCAGTGCAGTGATCCATCGTGGCGGCTGTCATTGCGGGCGGGTGCGTTTTGAAGTGGACGCGCCTGCTCGCATTCAGGCCTTGGACTGCAACTGCAGCATCTGCGCAAAGAGCGGCTTCCTGCATCTCATCGTAGCCAAGGCCGAGTTTCGGCTGCTAGCCGGTGAGTCCGAGCTTAGCGAGTACCGCTGGGGCACCGGCTTGGCGCGGCATTTGTTTTGCCGGCACTGCGGGGTCAAGAGCTTTTACGTGCCACGCTCAAACCCTGATGGAATCGACGTCAACGTGCGCTGCCTGGATGTCGGAAGCATCACCGATTTGGTAGTAACGCATTTTGACGGAAGCGGCGATTGGGATGCGCAGGCGGCTGCCATCGCCCATTTGGCGTGATTGCCTCAGCTGCACCGCTCAGTCGATCCAGCCCGCCACCATAACGCGCTTGTTGTGCACCAATTGCTCATAACCATCGACCGGCACGGGCAACACTTCGACGCGCGAGAAACCGATTCGATTCATGATCCAGATCAGTGCTTCGATGCTTGGCACCAGACAAATGCCAGTGGTTGAGGCCTCGGGGCCGTGGGTTTCACCGGTTTCGTCGATGATCCCAAAGCTGCCCTTCAGCGGTCGCACAAACCGGTAACTGCCATAGTCGACCCAGCCGCTCATTCCTGGAACGACCTGGGTCTCGACCACGCACAAGCGTTTGCACAATGCGCGCGCCACGCGCAGTGCGCCGACGGGGTTTTCGAGGTGATAGATCAAGCCAAGGCACAGCACCACGTCGTGTTGGCCAAGGCCGAGCAGGGCGGGATCATGGACGTCGGATTGGCGCAGCGACCAGTTCGAAAGCTGCAGGCAATCGCGGATTAAATTGGCATCTTCGATGTGCTCGGGACGCGCGTCGATGCCGATGACTTCGGCCATGCCGCGTTGCGCCAATTGCGCAGAGAACCAGCCTTGATGGCAGGCGAGATCCACCGCCGTCAGCGCCGCGCAATCGGCTCCGAATGTCTGCGTCAGCACCGTATCGAGCATCTGCGTGCGCGTGCTGTGGATCGCGTCAAGTGCGCCGCCGTCGTAGGTCGGCGTGAACTCACCCGTTGGCAGCCTGAACGGATAGAACCAGGTCTTGGCGAGCGCGCGTGCGTGTCGCGCTGCAGCGGTGGAGTCGGTCATGGCGCGGGTCCGTTCAGGGGCGCGAAGTTTAGCGTGTGAGCGCCAGCATCGCCGACCCGGTCGCTGTGCCGAGGGCGACGTTGTCGAAGTTGGCTGGCATCATGTTGCCATGGCATTCCCTTGGATAACTTCGCTGCGGCAGCGCTTTGCAAAGCGCCCGGCTCCCGACTCGGCAACGGGTGGGCTGCGGATTCCGTTTGTGAATCGTTCGTGGCTGCATACATCGTTGCAGTTCACCGGCACCGAAGCGCAGAGCCGGAT
>JBBQQV010000521.1:0-1695 GCA_038215505.1 Lysobacterales bacterium | reverse complement strand
TCGGGAGTCAGATCCGGATAGCACGGCAGCGAGAGGATCCCGGGGAAGACACGGTCAGCGCCGGCGAGATTGCTGGCCCTGGTAGCCGTGGCCAGGATCGGTTGGTGGTGCAGCGGAATATAGTGCACCATCAGCGAGAGGCCGGCGGCTTTGGCGTCGTTCAGGACCTGAGTCCGAGAGCGACCAGTCACAGCCCACTGGATCTGCGCTGAACAGATGTGCCAGAAGGGCAACTGTTCAGGTGCCGCAGCAGGGGCCGCCGCCCAGGCGGGCAATTCGCGACGATAGCGTTCGACCTGCGCCGCGCGGGCGAGTTTGAAGCGCATGAGCTTGCCGCACTGGCTGGCGCCCAAGGCGGCTTGGATGTCGGACAACCGCTCGTTGGTTGCCGGCTCATGGAATTCGTGGTACCAGAAGCCCGCCGACTCGCTGGCGGCCAAGTCGCCGCTAAAATCGCCTCGCTGAATGCCATGGTGACGCAGACTGCGCAGCTTGGCTGCAAGCGCATCATCCTGCACACAGATCGCACCGCCTTCGCCGGTGGTGATGTTCTTCACCGGATGAAACGACAGGGCCGTACCCAGGCTATGCTGGCCGTCGCCGCAGCGCCACGCGGGTGCGGCCTCATTCGTGCCCCACGTAGAACCAAACGCATGTGCACCGTCATCGACGACCCGGATGCCTTTGCGCGCGGCGACTTCGGCAATGCCAGCCATATCGCACAAGCGGCCGGCAAAATGCACCGGCACGACAAAGTCGAGTCGTTCACGACACGCATCCAGAATCGCCGGCGTCAGGTTGAGCGTTGACGGATCAACATCCAACAACACCACTTCCGCGCCCAACAGCATGGCTTGGCTGGCAGTGGCGACAAAGGTCAGCGCCGGAACGCCAACCCGTTTGCCCGGCCCGATGCCCACGGCTTGATACAACAGCTTGAGCGCACTAGTGCCATTCGACACCGCAATCGCGTGTTTGGCGCCGGTTACGCGACGGATCTCCGCCTCAAACGCATCCACCGCCGGACCACAAGTTAGGAAGTCGCTCTTGAGCGCGGCGACGACCGCAGCGATATCTTGGTCATCAATGCTTTGGCGTCCGTAACCGATCATGAAAATCATCTTGGAGCCCGTGAACCGCATACAATTGTCGCCGTTCGGCGTGCAAGGTTGAAATGAATCACGTCCACCAATCCTATTTAAACGACGCCGCACGCCCAACGGTGGCAATTCTGGCACGCCCCATGCGTTGTGGTCCGAAGGGGATCCGCCATGAGTCTCGGCGTCAATTTCAATTCAACGGCGGTGCGCACCCATCAATCACTGATGGTGGCCGATCGGGATTTGTCAAAAGTGCTCGAGCGCCTGTCGAGCGGTGTGCGTCTGAATCGATCAAGCGACGACCCTGCGAGCATGGTGCTCGCCAACAGCCTGCGCTATCAGTTGCGCGGCTTGCAGCAGGCGACCTCCAACAGCGAAGCCGGCGTCAATCTCCTGCAAACTGCCGAAGGGGCGCTTGATGAAACCTCGAACCTGCTCAATCGCATGCGCCAATTGGCGATTGCAGCAGCAAACGATGGTGTGAACAGCGACAGCCAATTGCTGGCGATGCAAGACGAACTCGACGCTGCCATATCCTCGGTCAATCGCATCGCTACAGACAGCCGCTTTGGTTCGCTGACGCTGCTCAACGGGC
>JBBQQV010000520.1:0-1696 GCA_038215505.1 Lysobacterales bacterium | reverse complement strand
GGTCTCGCGATTGGAGCTTTCGAGCAGGGCCACCTGGCGCGTGAGAGCAGCGTTGGCCGTACCCAATTCGGCGATACGCGCAGCCCCAACCGATCCGCAGCAGGAGGTTTCGTCGGCTAATTCATCGGCGCATTTACCCATCATTGATTCGAGCCGGCTGGCCAGCGCCAGCAGCCGCGCCTGATGATTTCCGAGGTCGGCGGCCATGCTGCCGAATGCAGTATTCAAGTTGGCAATTTCGCTGCGAAGGTTCATGTGCACTCCATTTTTCATGCGGAAACGTCGTTGCCGGCGCCGGACACGTCACGCCTGCGCTGCGCGCGGCGCCAGGTGCCAGGTGCCAATGTGGATCGGGTCAGGCTTGCGCATTGCGCGACGCCCGAAAAACACGTCTGTGGCGTTGCAGATCTGCGCGCCAACTCGCCTGCGATGTGATTTATAGGCCGAAGGTGGCGATCGTTCGGTGCGTCAACACACATTGGGCCGGCTGCCGTACCTTTGCCGGCCGCAAACTGCGGCTGCGCCGGTCGCCGCCGGATGCTGTGGTGCGAGCCGGCAAGGCGGGCAGACCGCGATAGCGCGCCAGCGGCAGTCGCGCTTGCAAGCAGGCGTGTTACGCGCTCGAGTCCGGCTCGAAGAAACTCCATTGCACTTGCGGGAAAGCCGCGCGCAGCGCGCGCTCGCAATCGTTGATCGCATCGATCATGGCCGAAGCCGAAACGCGCTCTGCCATGCGGGCCTTGACGGCAACAACGACATAGGCACCATGCTGCAAGGTGATCAGGTTCAAGACCTCGGCAACTTCCGCACGTTCGCTCAGGAAGCGACTGATTTCCCCCCGCAGGGCCGGTTCGGTGCTTTGGCCCACCAGGAGTGCCTTGGTTTCGACACCGACGCCCACTGCGACCACCAGCAGCAACACACCGATGGCGATACTGCCTAGCGCGTCGTAGAACGGGTTTCCGCTCGCCATCGCAAACGCGACGGCGAGCAATGCCACACCCAGGCCCAGGGTGGCGGCGATGTCCTCGCCAAGGACCACCAGCAACTCGCTCTGCCGGGTTTGCCGAAACCAGCGCCACAACGACTGCGCGCCGCGCGCTGCATTGACCTGAATCAGGCATTTCCACAGCGAGATCGATTCGGCGACGAGGCTGACTACCAATACCGCGACGGCGACCCAGGGGTCCTTGAGCGGCGCATTGCCGGCCAGCTTGTGAATCCCCTCGTAAATTGAAAACAGGCCGCCCATGCTGAAAAGCATCAAGGCCACGATGAACGACCAGAAATATATCTCCCGCCCGTATCCCAGCGGGTATTCGCTGTTAGCCGGGCGGGCCGAGCGCGCAAGCCCCAGCAGCAACAGGCCCTGATTGCCGCAATCGGCCAGCGAGTGCACCGCTTCGGCCAGCATTGAAGTCGAGCCGGTGAACCATGCGGCGAAGCCCTTGGCAAGCGCGATCACGCTATTGGCAGCCAGCGCGAAGTAGATAGTCGCGCGCGAATCGTGGTGCGCGGGCAGCGCGATGGCAAGCGGCCTTTCGGCGCCAGGTGCTGAATTCATGGCGGGCTTTTGGTGGATGCAATGCTGCGATTGCACAAGCCGGATACGCTGCGACATGCCTGCCGCGGCTAAAGTCCCAATAGCGCGCTGACCGAGCGCGCAATCACCAGCTCTTCGTTGGTGCGCAACACC
>JBBQQV010000519.1:0-1724 GCA_038215505.1 Lysobacterales bacterium | reverse complement strand
ATCATCATGCCGATGTGCGTGGAGCCGCCGAAGAGGCCTTTCAGTTTGTCGACAACGCCGCCGACCGAGAAGTGACCGCCCTTGAAGGCATCGATCAGCTGGCCGTTCTTGAACAGCAGTGCGGCATAATCCGGTGTCTTTGAACTGCAGCCAATGCCAGACAGCTTGGCGACCCGATGTGGCTCGACGTCCAGTTCCCAACAGGCCTGGATAATTGCCGCCGATATCGAGTCATGCCCGCAGCCCGCGCACAAGGTCGAAATCTTGCCCTCGTAGTCGCGACGGGTGTAGCCAAGCGCGTTCTTCGGCAAGGTCGGGTGATGCAGCTTGGGCTTGCTGATGTAGGTCATGCGACGCGCTCCGTACGCTCTCCGGAAAGGCGCTCATCGGCGAGCCCGAGGCGAGCTCGAACACTGCTGACAATAAAGCGCGCAGTGATCGGCGTACCATCAAAATGAAGCACCGGCTCCAGCCGTTTTGGATCCAATTCAAACTCGTTGACGAGCAGCGAGCGCAACTGCGCGTCGCGATTCTGCTCGACCACGAACAGACGCGCGTGGCGATCAATGAACTCGCGGATGCAATCGGCAAACGGCAGCGCCCGAATGCGCAAGCAGTCGACCGGAGTGCCGCGTGCTGCCAAGTGGGCTGCGGCTTCGTCCATTGCCGGTGCCGTCGAGCCGATATAGATGATGCCAATCGCCGATGCCGGGTCGCTGCAATGGCTGACAGGCGCAGGTACCAGAGTTTTGGCGGTTTCCCACTTCCGCAACAAGCGCTGCATGTTGTAGATGTAGTCGGCACCGCGCTCGGAATAGCGCGCATAGGCATCACGCGAAGTGCCGCGAGTGAAGTAGCTGCCCTTGCTCGGGTGCGTCGCCGGGAGGGTGCGCCAAGGTATGCCGTCGCCATCCACGTCGTTGTAGCGACCAAAATCAGCGCCGCCCTCAAGCTGCTCGGCGCTCATGACCTTGCCGCGATCAGGTACCCGCGAAGCCTCCCATTGCAACGGCGCGCAAAGTCGCTGGTTCATGCCGATGTCGAGGTCGGACATCACGAACACCGGCGTCTGCAGGCGATCCGCAAGATCCAGCGCCGCTGCCGCAAACTGAAAACACTCGTTCGGATCAGCCGGGAACAACAGCACATGTTTGGTATCACCGTGCGAGGCATAGGCGCAGGCCAGCAGGTCGGATTGCTGAGTTCTCGTGGGCATGCCCGTGCTTGGTCCGCCGCGCTGCACATTGATTATCGTGGCGGGGATCTCAGCAAAATAAGCCAGACCAATGAACTCGTTCATCAGTGAGATGCCCGGGCCAGAGGTCGTGGTGAACGCGCGTGCGCCGTTCCAGCCTGCGCCCACCACCATGCCAATGGAGGCGATTTCGTCTTCTGCCTGGATGATGGCGTAGCGGTTTTCGCCGCTGTGGGGATCAACGCGATAGGTCTGGCAATACTTCTGAAACGCTTCCGCCAACGAACTTGATGGGGTGATCGGATACCACGCACACACGGTCGCACCGCCATACACGCAGCCCAGCGCCGCCGCTGCATTGCCTTCAATAAAAATGCGATCACCCACGGCATCGGCGCGTTGCACGCGCAGACCAATACCGTCGGGCAGCAGCGCGCGCGCGTGATCTCGACCCAGATGCAAGGCTTTCACATTGGCATCAAGCAGCTTTTCTTTGCCGCGATACTGCTCGGCGAACAGCTGCTCAATC
>JBBQQV010000518.1:0-1775 GCA_038215505.1 Lysobacterales bacterium | reverse complement strand
CAGGACGAACGCGGCGTGCGCGAGTCGGTTGCGTTTGTCGACAAGCTGATAGAGCGCGAGGCGACGCGCGGCATCCCTGCGCATCGCGTATTTCTGGTCGGCTTCTCGCAAGGCGGCGCGATTGCGTTGGCGGCGGGCGTGCGCCATCGCGATCGTCTCGCTGGTGTTGTTGCCTTGAGCACTTACCTGCCGCTTAGTGAGCGCACGGCGGAGGAGGCCAGCAAAGCCAATGCGGCCCTGCCCATCTTCATGGGTCACGGCAGCTTAGACGCCGTGGTCGGACACGCGCTGGGACTGATGAGCGCCGAACGTCTGCGCAAGTTGGGTTATCCGGTCGACTGGTACAGCTATCCGATGCAGCACTCGGTGAGCATGGAAGAAATCAACGAACTCTCGCGCTGGCTCGGAGCGCGGTTGTTGGCTGATGCAACGAAAGCTGATGCTTCGTTGGCTCATCCCACGAAGTAGTGAACGCAGCTGCGACCACGCCGTCGCTCGATTGGCTGCCGGATTTTTGTCGGCCGCCAATCCTGTTTTCCACCTTGGTGGCGGCACAGGTGGCCGTTCTGGTGATCGGACTGGCGCCGGGTGGCAGCGCGCAGTGGCGGCTGAACCAGTGGATCGCCGCCAGCGCTTTGGCGCTGTGGCTGGCGCTGACCTGCGCGGTCGCATTGTGCAAACTGCGACCCGGCCTGCTGCGTTTGCCACGCACGCTGGGGGCGAGCTTGGCGTGGCTGCTGCCGGTGGCTGTCGCATTCTTCGGCAGCTTGCTCTTGCATGAGCTGAACTCCACGTTGCAACTGGGTTTCTCGGCGCATTCGGACAACCGCTTGCACTTTGCGGGTGCCATTGCGGCCATCGCCGGACTGCTGAGCGCGGTCCTGCTGCGCTACTTCCACTTTCAGCAGCAATTGCATCAACAGGTTGCCGCCAATGCGCGCGCCGAAGTGGAAGCCCTGCAAGCGCGAATCAAGCCGCACTTTCTATTTAACAGCATGAACACGATTGCCAGCCTGGTGCGGCGCGATCCCGATACCGCCGAACGTGCGATCGAGGATTTGTCGGACCTGTTTCGTGCGGCACTGGGTGCCGGCGGCCAAGCCGCCAGTCTCGCTGAGGAACTGCATCTCTGCGAACGCTACCTGGCCATTGAAGCGCTGCGCTTGGGCGAGCGTCTGCGTGTTGACTGGAAGGTCGATGACGACACTCCGCGCAACTTGCCATTACCGCGTTTGCTATTGCAGCCCTTGGTCGAGAACGCAGTGATCCATGGCATTGCCAGACTCGCAGAAGGCGGAACCATTGCGATTGCCATTGGTCGCGAGGCGGACATGCTACGGATCGCCATTGGCAATCCCTATCCACCCGTGTCAGGTAGCGAGTTGGCAGGCAATCAACATGCCCAATCCAGCGTCGCCCAACGTCTGGCGTATGCATTCGGGCCACGCGCGCGGATGACCGTGGCCGCGCGGGAGGGCTACTATTCCTGTGAATTGCGGTTACCACTGCCTAGCCCGGAGCTTTGAACCAGTCCATGCGCATCGTCATCGCCGACGACGAACCACTCGCCCGCCAACGCTTGCGCGACATGCTCGCGGCGCTGGCCGACGTGCAAGTGGTTGGCGAAGCCAGCACCGGCCGCGAGGCCTGCGAATTGGCCAATCAGCTCACCCCGGATGCCATGCTGCTGGATATCGCCATGCCGGTGATGGACGGCATCGAGGCGGCGCAGCACATGGCGCATATGGAATCGCCGCCTGCGGTGATTTTCTGCA
>JBBQQV010000517.1:0-1787 GCA_038215505.1 Lysobacterales bacterium | reverse complement strand
CATCCCCACATTGAACTTTTCGCAGTGCCGGGCAATGCTGTTGCCGTCTCCCGTGTTCCTTACGACCATTGCCGAGTGCTGCTGGCGAATCCAAATTGCATAACCGACCCAAACATCCACATCCGCTGAAACCCACTCCAGACCAGTGGCGGTTCTTTCGACAATGGCTGAAGAACCCGTTAGCGGTTGCTGCTATTTCGCCGTCCAGTCAGCAATTGGCGCGGCAGATGATCGCCGAGTTGCCCGATGGCGCGCGGCGAGTGGTCGAGTTGGGCGGCGGCACCGGTGTTTTCACCCAAGCCTTGATCGACCACGGCATCGCACCGCATGACATGCTGGTGTTGGAGTTGAATGAAGACCTTCATCACCACCTGCACGAACGCTTCCCGCTGGCCCACGTGGTTTGCGGCGACGCGATGCAACTACCCAGCATTGCCGAGCGCTGTGGCTTCTCGGCGGGCGGCCCGGCTGACGCGGTGCTGTCAGGTCTGGGCTTGCTGTCGATGAGCAAGGCGACACAGCGTGGCATCGTCGAGGGCGCATTTGCGCTCCTGGCTCCGGAAGGCCGGCTGATCCAGTTCACCTATGGCCCCACCTGCCCGGTCAATAAAGAAGTACTTGCGGCACTTCATTTGAAGGCGCGACGGGCCAGCATGACCTTGTGGAATATGCCGCCAGCCACCATTTACGTGATCAGCCGGCAGCGCTCCAAGGCGATTACACCGACCTCGATGCGCTAGCTCGCATGTTTCGAATGTATATCTACGCCGGACACGCCTGATTTGCGACAATCCGCGGCCCTTGGTTACTGCGGCGACGTGTGAGCAACCCCATCGAGCTTGAAATTGTCGACCTCAGCCATGACGGTCGCGGCGTCGGTCGCATCGACGGCAAGGCCGTGTTTGTCAGCGGCGCGCTAGCCGGCGAGCGTGTGCGCGTGCAGATGAAGCAGCGCAAGCGCAGCTTTGATCAAGCTGAGCTGTTGGAGGTGCTTCGCGCTTCGCCCGAGCGTGTCGAACCGGGCTGCCCACATTTTGGTCGCTGCGGCGGTTGTGCGTTGCAGCACCTCGCGCCTGCGGCGCAGATCGCTGCCAAACAACGCGTGTTGCTTGAGAACCTCGAGCGCATCGGCCAACTGCGCCCGCATCGCGTATTGCCGCCGTTGACGGCCTCGATCTGGGGATACCGGCGGAAAGCCCGCTTGGGCGTCAAATATGTGCGCGCCAAAGAACGTGTTCTGGTCGGATTTCGGGAGATGGCCGATCCGCGCTTCATTGCCGACATCGACTCGTGTGCCGTGCTGGTGCCGCAGGTGGGCGAGCGCTTGGGTGACCTGGCTCGCTTGATCGAAGGTCTGAGCGCGCGCGAACGCATTGCGCAGATCGAAGTAGCCGCCGGCGACGACAGCACCGCGCTGGTGTTTCGCAACCTCGATCCACTCAGCGCGAGCGACCAAGCCGCCTTGGTCGCGTTTGGCAAGTTGCACGGGCTTGGCATCGTGCTGCAGCCTGGCGGCGTCGACTCATTGCAAGTGCTTTGGCCCGAATCTCTGGCGCTGCGATTTGCGATCCCGGCGGCTGACGTCAGCCTCGACTTTCGGCCGCTGGATTTTGTCCAGATCAATGCGGAACTCAATCAGCAAATGATTGCGCAAGCGTTGGCCTTGCTGGATCCAAAGCCGACCGATCGGGTGCTCGATTTGTTCTGCGGTCTTGGCAATTTCACCTTGCCGCTGGCACGCCGAGCGCGGCAAGTGGTCGGCGTGGAAGGCGATCCTGGGCTGGTGC
>JBBQQV010000516.1:0-1843 GCA_038215505.1 Lysobacterales bacterium | reverse complement strand
GCAGGATCGTTCGGGCCTGCTATGGGTCGGCGGTTTTGGCGGCGGCGTGCAATGGCACGACCCCAACAACCAATGGGCCAAAGTGTTGCGCGGTGCAGAAGGCCACAACGGCGTGTTTGAGCAGCCCGATGTTTCCAGCCTGCTGGAACGCCGCAATGGTGAGTTGTGGCTGGGCACACGCGGACGTGGCGTGGCCATTCTCGACGCCAATCTGAAGTTGGTGGGCGGCCTGTCGCCGGAGACCCAATCCGGCGAGGGTTTGAGCGTGGGCTGGATCACGGCGCTTGCCGAAGACATCACTGATCACATTTGGCTTGGCTCCCGCGATGGCCTGCGCCGTTACGACCCCGTCAGCGGCGAGTTCCAGCGCTTTGGCGTCAACGAAGGCTTGGACAATCTCAGCGTGCGCCGCCTGTTCATTGACTCGCGAAATGCGCTGTGGATCGGCACTGGCGACGGCTTGTTCGTGCTGCGAAGCGGGCAAACGCTGATCGAGCGCCTCAGTTTGGCCAACGCACGCCCCCTACTGGGCGAGTTCAACGCCATCGCCGAAGGCAAGGACGGCAGTATGTGGCTGGGTGCTTCAACGGGATTGTTTCGCGCCGCTGCCAACGCAAGCACATTACAACGCATCGACGATCAGGCCGAACCCGGTCTGCCGCATCCCAGCGTGGTGGGATTGTTGATCGACCGCCACGATCAGTTGTGGGTCGACACCGTCGAAGGCCTGTATCGGAAGCGCGACGATGCGACGGGTTGGGCGTTTGAATCGGTCAGCCAGCGCTTGGGTGTGGCCGGCGATTTCGGTGCCAATTTGCTGGAAGCCAGCGATGGACGCATCTGGAGTCATCGACAGGTCTATGACCCGGCGAACGACTCGCTATACAGCCTCACCCGCAGCGATGGCGTTGATTTCGGCACCGGCTGGTTTCGCTCGTACTTGCAGACCCGCGATGGCCGCCTCCTGTTTGGCGGCAGTCGTGGCCTGCTGGTGATCGAACCACAGCACTTTCAGCCCTGGACCTATCAACCGCCCTTGGTGCTGACCGATTTGCGCATCGCTGATCGCCCGCAACCGCTTGCCGAATCCGCCAATGGCTTGCTGCTGGCCCCAGGCCAGCGCAGCCTTTCAGTGGAGTTTGCAGCACTCGACTTCAGTGGCCCGCAACGCTTGAGTTATGCCTATCGCTTGACCGGCATTGACGACGACTGGGTAGAAACCAGCGCGGCCCTGCGTGTCGCGACCTATCGCAATTTGCCACCTGGCAACTACCGCCTGCAGGTGCGCGCCAGCAACCGCAGCGGCGAACTCAGCAAGCAGACAATCGACCTCCCCGTCAAAGTAATACCCGCGTGGTGGCAAACCCGCAGTTTTGCGGCAGCCGCTGTGCTGACGGGTCTGTTGCTGGCGGCCTTCGCCATGCGCTTGCGCTTGGCCTTCATGCGCCAACAAGCAGCCGTTCTGGAAGCCCTTGTCGCCAGTCGTACCGAAGAGCTATCGCACGCAAAGGCGCACGCCGAGCAGTCACTGGCCCAACTCGAACGCGCCAAGGATCAACTGGTCGAGGCCGAGAAAATGGCCTCGCTGGGCGCACTGGTGGCCGGTGTGGCGCACGAGATCAACACACCGCTAGGCATTGCCGTCACCGCCGCCTCGCACTTGAGCGATATCTCAAAACAAGCCGAAGTGCGCTTGGCCGAGGGGCTGATGACCAAGGGCGAGCTCAAGGCATGGCAGCAAACCGTGGCCGAGGGAAATTCGCTGATTCTTGGCAATCTTGAGCGCGCTGGCCGGCTGGTGAGCAGCTTCAAGCGCGTTGCGGTGGATCAATCCAGCGAGGAG
>JBBQQV010000515.1:0-1871 GCA_038215505.1 Lysobacterales bacterium | reverse complement strand
TCCGCTGACCCAGGCGATCGGATTACCGGTATGCCGGACCACCAGGACCTGCTTGACACAGGCGGTCGCTGGATTCTCCAGCGCGATGTCGACATTGGTCTTCAACGGCACCGATTTGCCGCCGCGCATGCCTTCGTCAGCAGTGATGATCAGCGCGCTTTGGCAATCCTCGATGCGGCCGATCAATGCCTCCGGCGAGAAACCGCCGAACACCACCGAATGCACCGCACCAATGCGCGCACACGCAAGCATGGCCACCGCCGCCTCGGGGATCATCGGCAGATAGATGGTGACGCGGTCGCCTTTCTTGATGCCTTGCGCGCGCAAAGCATTGCCGAGCCGGCCAACGCGCTCGTACAAGTCCCGGTAAGTGATGCGCTCGCTGCTGTTCGGGCTGTCGCCCTCAAAGATGATCGCCGTATCGTTTCCGCGTGCCGCCAGATGGCGGTCAAGACAGTTCACCGCAACGTTGAGCACGCCGTCGTAATACCAGCGGATGCTGAAGTCCTCAGGCAAAAAGGAAACGTCGCGCACCCGCGTGTAGGGTTTGATCCAGTTCAAGCGCTGACCCACTAGGCCCCAGAACCGCTCCGGGTCATTGATCGACTGCGCATAATCGCGCTCATAGCGCGCCGAATTGATCGCCGCAGTGCGGCTCAGCTCCGGTGATGGCGGAAAAATGGCGGTCATGTGGCGGCTCCTCGAGTGCGATCAAGTGAGCACTAGGCTAGCCCCTGCGAAAGCGGAGTGAACTTAGACCATGGTCGAAGGCAAGCCCCCACCCACCCCATCTGGCTTCTGAAATGCGGTCGCGTCAGCTCGCAGCCGTTGGCGATCCAGCGAAGGATGGACCCGTACGCAGCATCATCGCTGGCGCTGCCGATGGGCATGTATCCAGCCAAATCCACCAAACATGTCTGGTTGCCAGGGTAATGGCGGCCCGCCTAACCGCAATGCACGGATTACGCCTAGATTGAGCGCTTGAAAGCCAAGCTACGAATGGACCATAGCGAGGCCCACAAGGGGAGCCAAATATCGGAACCTGCAATGTGCGGATGGGTTGGCTTTGCGGGAACTCAGCGGCGGATGCACCGGCGCGTCTCTGCTTTCGCGTTGATATGCCATAGATTTCTCAGCCTTGACACGGTGGCCTGAGGCGATGAGCCCTCGTGCAGTCAATCGAGTTGGTGAGCCAGCAGCAGCCCGGCCAACCTAAGTTCGGCCGAGCTGCAGACTTCGCATTAGCCGCTGCTTTGCGTTTCCACCTGGGCAGGAGACCGCAAGCGTTGGAGGACACCCCGTTCCTCCAGCGCGCCCGGCGATAGGCCCGCACGGGGACGACTGCTGCCGACGCCGACGAAGCCCGTCCAAGTGTCGCGGCCGCTGGCCTTGCTGCAGTACACGGCGTAATCGGCGATCTTCAGGGCACCGTCCCAATCCGGCGCCGTGTCCGCCCAGATCGATAGAGGCACGAAGCCCAGCGAGACGGTGACGTGGAGTGGCTGATCGTTGACCATCAATGGCTGCTCGCGCAGCTGCCGCAACAGGCGTTCACACAAGGCCGGGCCTTGATCGAGGGCGGCACCGCGGCACAGCCAGACAAACTCCTCACCGCCCCAACGCACCAGCATGTCGCCTTGACGGGCGACGCTGCGCAGGGCGTCGGCGAACAGCTTCAAAGCGAGGTCGCCAGTGTCGTGGCCATGAGAGTCATTGATCCGCTTGAAGTGGTCCAAGTCAGCCATCACCAGCACACCGGTGTCGGCTGTGCTGCTGGCCGCCAAGCTTTCCAACAGGTAGCGCCGGTTGCCCAGTCCGGTCAGCGCGTCTTCACGGCTCTGCTGCTGGATACTGGCATTGAGTTGCTGCAG
>JBBQQV010000514.1:0-1918 GCA_038215505.1 Lysobacterales bacterium | reverse complement strand
CGTGGCTTGCTGCGGTCGCTAATGTTCCGACCGTGCTGCTGTCGGTGGCGCACAAAAAGTCCAAAGGCGGCGCGGTGGTGCTGCGATTGCCGGGCGAACGGGTACACGCATTGTTGACGCCGGTGTTCGATTGGTTTCGTGGCGGCGCGTTGTCGCCGATGTCCGGGTTGCAGGCGGCGATGTTGCCGGACCTTCCCGCCACCGCGGTGCGCTACCTCGGCCGAGACGATCCACGCTGGCTGGCGATGCGCACTGCCATCACGGATGGCGCGCAACTCACCGCGATGAGCCCGGCGGCCGGATTTGACGCAGCACTGCGTCCGTATCAGTTGCACGGGCTGTCGTGGCTTCAACATTTGTACAAAATCGGCATGTCGGGTGTGCTCGCGGATGATATGGGTCTGGGCAAAACGGTGCAGACGCTTGCGTTCCTGCATGCGCGCCGCAATGCCGCGCCGATGTCGACCAATCTCCGTCCATCACTGATCATCGCACCCACCTCGGTAACGGTGAATTGGCTGGCAGAAATTCGCCGCTTCACGCCGTCGCTGAAGGTCGTTACCCACTATGGTGCCGAACGCGCCCTGACTGACGAGACGCTGGCCGGTGCGGATCTTGTCCTCACCAGCTATCCAATCCTCCAGCGCGACGATGCGCGTTTCGCCCAGTGCGAATGGGATTTGGTGGTGTTCGATGAAGCGCAGATGATCAAGAACGCGAAGGCCAAGACTTACCTCGCGGCACAGAATCTGCGCGCACAAATGCGGCTGGCGCTAACCGGTACGCCAATGGAAAACCATCTCGGCGAATTATGGGCACTCTTCAATCTGCTACTGCCCGGTTTGCTCGGCGACCTTGACAGTTTCAATCGCATCTTTCGGCACCCAATCGAGCAACGCGCCGCGGCCGGGCAAATGCAAAAGCTGCGTCAGCGTGTGAGGCCGTTTTTGCTGCGACGTACGCGCGAGGATGTGCTCGATGACCTGCCGGAGAAAACCGAATACACGCGACTGATCGAGTTGCTGCCCGGGCAAGTCGATGTGTACGAAAGTCTGCGCACAGCGATGGACGACGACATTCGAAAGGTGATCGAGAAGAAAGGCCTGAAGCAATCGACGATTCACATTCTTGACGCTCTGCTGAAGCTGCGCCAGGTGTGTTGCGACCCACGATTGGTGCGCCTGCCTGATGGTGGACAAAACGCTAATCGATTCGCCGAAGCAGGCTCCGCCAAGCTCGATTGGCTCAAAGCCCACGTGCCCGAATTGCTCGAAGAGGGCCGCCATATTCTGATCTTCTCGCAGTTCACCAGCATGCTGGCGCTGATCGGTACGGCGTTGACGGACGAGGGTATCAACTACGTCACACTCACCGGCGACACGCGTGACCGCGAGACGCCGATCCACGAATTTCAGTCAGGCGAGGTCCGCGTGTTTCTGCTGAGCTTGAAGGCTGGCGGCGTGGGGCTCAATCTCACCGCGGCCGACACCGTGATTCACTACGATCCATGGTGGAACCCGGCGGTGGAAGCGCAGGCGACTGCACGCGCGCATCGCATCGGGCAAGTGAAGCCGGTGTTCGTAACGAGGCTGGTGGCGCAAGGCACGCTCGAGGAAAGCATGATGACGCTGATTGCCCGCAAGCGCGAACTAGCAGCGGCGCTCCTCGATGGCGAAGCCGGCGCGCTGACCGGCATTACCATCGCCGATGTCGAATCGCTGTTGGCGCCCATCACAAGCTTGGCAGAGACGTCGGATACCCGCTGATCTCGCACAGGCGGCAAAGCGCCCGAATAGAGGAAACAGATGGCCGTGAAACTGTTCGAGCTCGAAAAGGCGGCTCTAGATGCCCGCCATTTGGCGATTCCTTTTCTCGATTCAGGGCCTCTTGTTTCGCCCCATCGCCGCCGCGGATGCCG
>JBBQQV010000513.1:0-1929 GCA_038215505.1 Lysobacterales bacterium | reverse complement strand
CCAAGCGGTCCACAGCGTCTCGCAGGTCGTCGACCTCATCGAAAAATATGGATTGCTCGACCTTGGAAACGACATCGCGGCGTTCCTCGGTCAGATAGTCTGCGCTGTCCTGGGCAAAGCGTTTGGCACCTGCGCTGACCGATGCAAACGCACTCCGCAGCGCGCGCGCGATTTGCACGCCGATAATGTCGCCAAACACGCCGGCCAAAGCGGCATCGAGGTCCGGTGAAAAGTCGCGCAGCAGACGCTGCACTCGTTGGGCCAGCTCAGCGTCGCCACTGATCTTCAGCGCGCCCACTGGCACCGAGCGTGCGCTGTCGGGCAATAGCATCGAAAACAGCGCACCGGCAGTTGCGCGCAGGCTCAGGTCCGGCTCGCCGTCAGCCTTCGCGGGTCCAACACGCAGACGCTGCCCGTCAACACTCACACTCATGGCCAGTCTGGGTGCCTGCAGATGCAGCTCAATGCGGCGTCCATCCAGCGCAAGCAGGCGTTCCGCCGTCTCTGGATCAAGCGCCAGCGCGCGATTGATGACGACTTCCAGCGCGCGCCCCAGCGGTGCTAGCAAAGGATGAGATGCAGGTGGCGTGTGATTGCTCATGGCCTAAGTGTAGCGGTGCGGATGTGTAGCGCTGTTTGGGCTTGATTGGATGTACATCAGGTGGCGGTTGTCGATATTGTTCTTGAGTTGGGGACAAAAGCAGCCGAGCAAGCTTGGCGCTACTGTCTCGGCTCTACTGTGAAGCGTGGCACTTGTAGAGTTGAGCTCGCGCCGCTGCACTTGCGGCAAGTTCTTCCTGGTTGATTGCAGCGCACGGAATGTTTGCAGCGCATGAACGCACCTCTACCACCACTACCCACGCCACCGACATTGCCGACCTTGCCAGCGCTATCGCGGCAGGCGTTCCTGCTCGGTCTGGGCGTGCTGGCGCTGGTCATGTGGTTCACTGACTTTGTGCCCGTTCTGGATCATTTCAATCTCGCCATCCACGAGTCAGGCCATCTGCTTTTCGGCATCCTTGGCAACACCATGTCGCTTTATGGCGGCACCCTGATGCAGTTCGTGTTTCCACTGGCAGTGACCTGGCATTTTCTGCGCTTACAGCAACCCCTGTCCGCCGCCGTGGGGGTGGCGTGGGGCTTGCAGAATATCCAATACGTGGCGTTCTATCTGGGGGATGCGCGTGCGCAACAATTGCCGCTGGTTGGCGGCGGCGAGCACGACTGGTTCAACATTCTGGGCCGCTGGGGCCTGTTGCATTGGGACACGCGGTTGGCAACCTTGCTCAATCTGCTGAGTTGGATCGGGATGGCAGCGCTGGCATGGTGGGCATGGTCACATGGACGACCACGCCGGCCGCAATTCAAATCGAAGTTCCGCTGAACGGCGTCGCTTGCTCGGCATGCCTATGGGTTAGCGCGATCACGCCACCACGTTGCCAGCCGCTCAAGGCCGGTGGCGATGCTGACGCTGGGCACGTAGCCGAAATCACGGCGTGCGGCACCGATGTCATACCAATGCGGCGTCGCCAGCTGCTCGGCGATAAAACGCGTCATCGGCGGCTCGCCGCGCAGATTGAGCACATCGTAAACGCGCTCAAGTACACCACCGATGGCGTAAGCGACTGCAAACGGGATGTGCTTTTCGATGGCCGCCACCCCGGCGGTCGCCAGCAGTGCATTGATGATTTCAGCGACAGGTTTTGGCTCGCCATTGGAAATGAAGTACGCCTTGCCGGTGCAACGACCCGCGAGTTTGCCGGTGAGCGCCGTAAACGCCTTCAGATGGGCGTCGACGGCGTTGTCGATATAAGTGGTATCGATGCGATTGCTGCCATCGCCGATGAAGCGCAACCGCCCTGACTGCGCACGTTTGACCAGCCGTGGCAGCAGATGGTTGTCGCCGGGTCCCCAGATCAAGCGCGGACG
>JBBQQV010000512.1:0-1952 GCA_038215505.1 Lysobacterales bacterium | reverse complement strand
GCACACGAGATCAACACGCCCCTGGGAATCAGCGTGACCGCCGCCTCGCACTTGCAGGGCGAAACTCAGCGGCTGCGTCGCCAGTTGGAGTCTGGAGAGCTCAAGCGCTCGGATCTGGATGCCTACGAGAGCACCGCCCGTGAAAGCTCGGAGTTGATCCTGCGCAACCTGCAACGTGCTGACAAGTTGGTCAAGAGCTTCAAGCAAGTCGCGGTCGATCAAACCAGCGAAGCACGCCGGCACATCGTCCTAGCGCAATACATTGATGAAATTCTGACCTCACTGCGTCCCGCGTTAAAGCGCGCGCGCCACCGCATCATTGTCGATTGCCCAGCCGATCTTGGCTTCGTGACGTTGCCCGGAGCGATCTACCAAGTATTGGCAAACCTTGTCATGAATACGCTGGTCCACGCATTTGGGCCAGATGAGCCAGGTGAGATCCGGATCGAAGCGTCGCTGAAAGCCACCCACGTGTTACTGACCTACGCCGACAACGGCTGCGGCATGAGCGAAGAATCCCGCCAGCGCATATTTGAGCCGTTCTACACGACTCGTCGCGGTCAGGGCGGCTCTGGTTTAGGCATGCACATCGTCTTCAACCTGGTCACCCAAGGCTTGGGCGGCATCATCGAGTGCGACAGCGCGCCAGGGCAGGGCGTTTATTTCAGCATTCAGATACCGCGAGAGCCGTCCCCGGGCTAACGCGATTGAATGCGCGCCGTGCTCAGCCCGATCAAACGCGACACCACCGTGGCGATGTAACCCACGCCAGCGAACTGTTCAAACATGACGATCACGCGTGCTTGTGACGACAGCGGGATGATGTCGCCGTTGCCCACGCCCGACAGCGTCGAAAAACTCAGGAACAACAGCTCAAGCCATTGCCGCGGTCGCTCGGGTTCAACTGCGCCGGTAAAACTTCCGGGCACCCATACTTGGCAGATAAAGAAGGCATAGGCGAAGCCCCACGCCAGCAAGGTAAAGGTTGCGGCGGCGGCGAACAGCTCATCAGTGGTTACCAAGTGATCCTCCAACATGTACCCGATCAGGCTGCCGGCCGCATAGAAGTACAGCGCCGCTTCGAGCAAGGCGGACCACACGATCAAGCTTGGCATCGAAAACACCACCGCAGAGGTCGCCAACACGATCGCTGGCAGTGCCAGCAACCAGGCAATCCAGTTGGCAGACTTGCTCTGCCCAACCACCCACACTGCCAGCGGCACCACCACCAGCGCGAATGCGCTGAACAGCACCCGTTGGCTATGCGCTGTATCCAGTAATGGATACAGCACCAGGCTCAACAGTTGCGCAGCGAGCAGGAGCGCAGAGGGGTGCTTGCGCAGCGAGCGGTACCAGCGGGGCTTGTTGGTCATTGGGAACTCGGCTGGTTGAGCATTCGGAAAGAGCGGCTGGACGCATTGAAGGTGTCGGCCAAGGCGGGTCGGCGTCGGATCAAATTACGAGTTTCGTGTTGGTCATTCTATTTCCAGCGCTGTCGCCATTCGCGTCGCTCAGCCTCATCGTGAAAGGTCCAGGCGATGAATCGACTCTGCTTGTTGCCTTGCGCCATCGCCACCACACGGACCTCGCAGGCTGCAACGGTCTGCAGTTGTTGACGCAGAGCGGGTAGAAGCTGGGCTTTGGAGACCAGACTGCTGAACCAAAGGATGTGGGGTTTTGCGTCGACGCTTTCCCGAATCATCTGCCGCAGAAATGCACGTTCACCGCCGCGGCACCAGAGTTCGTTGGCTTGCCCGCCAAAGTTCAGATGCGGCGGACGGCGCGCCGCCACCGGTTTGCCGAGTTGCCGCCACTTGCGCTGGCTGCCGGCGTTGGCCTCGGCGGCCGAAGCATGAAACGGTGGGTTGCACAGGCTGAGGTCGAAGCGATCATCCGCGCGCAGCACGCCAGAAAAGATATGCGTGGCGTTGTGTTGCCGACGCAACTCAATG
>JBBQQV010000511.1:0-1971 GCA_038215505.1 Lysobacterales bacterium | reverse complement strand
GCCTCTGACGCTGCCTATCTAGGTTCGAATCCTAGTCCCCCAGCCAACTCAAGGTCTCCGAGGTTCCCAACGAGACCCGAAGTACAATCAACCCCGCCTAAATGCGGGGTTTTTTGTGGCTGAGCGGTTTCTATGCTGGGGCGCTTGCTGATGCTTGTGATGGCTTGATGTGATGGCTTGATGTGATGGATTGAGCAGTGGCGTTGATTCGGTGTAAACCGCTCGTCGCTCAGTCAACACTGCGCTTGCTGGCAAGGAATCGTTGTTGCCGCATCAGGCCTTCTGCGGCGCTGCGGGTGGCTCTTGCTTCGCGCAGGCGCAGCTCGTCGCGCAGCAGGGTCAGTTGTGCGCTGAGCAAGTCAGCAGGGCAGGCCATTGACGTCGATATCAGCGGCGCTGGGCGGCGCTGCGTTTTCGGAATGACGAGGTAGGCGGTCAGCGAGTCTGGCAGGTAGCGGCGCATGCACTCGATCACATAGTGACGGTCGTCGATTCCAAAATGCTCGTCGCTGCCGCCGCCCAGCGGACTTCCGGCCATGCCGGCAATGCTGGCTTTGATCTGACACAACAGTTCGCAATGCTGCGGCTCGACTGCGCCGACGATCTCCGCCAGCAGGCTATCAAACTCACTGCGTACCGCTTGATCCAGCCAAGCGCCTGCTGCTGCATCGGTGCTTGCGTTGCCGCGCACAAGAAGTACCAAGCCTGTGCAAATGAGCAGCGCGGCGGCCAGGGTGAGAAGCCACCAGGACTGCTGCACTCCGCCGAGGAATATTGCAGCGACCGCCATGGCGGCCGTCAGCGCGGCGAGGATATGGCGCCGCCCAAGGCGCTCGCGATGAGGATGACGCCGCGTTTGCTTGGTCAGCGGCGCACCCAATTGAATGCGGTTTCGCGCAGCCTCGATGCGCTCTTGCACTGCCGGATGGGTTGCTGAAGGAGCCGGCCCATGGCGGGTGGTCCGACGATTCACCGGTCCGGCAGCGACCACAAAACGTGGCGGTGGGCGCGACATACCAGTCTTCCTGCTAATCAGTCTGCGCTCAGGCGGCGCTTGCCGGCGGCAGCGCGCCGCGTTCGGCCAGCACCGCCTCGTGATCGTCGCGGATCGACTTCGCCAAGGTAAACGTGTTGCTGACTAGGAACAGCCAACTGACCACCATGTAGCCCTTCTGCCAGCTGCTGAGGCTCAACCCCCACAGACCCCAGCAAGACAACGCGACCGCCGCCGCGAACGCGATCCAGACCATCATCACCCAGGCTTGCGTATCGACTTGACCATCGCGGTTGTCGCGCACCGTCTTGGCGACCGAGAAGCTCGCAAACAGGCAGAAAAAGAAGGCGATGGCGAGGAAAGCACGGTCGAGCTGGTCGCTGGGCAGCTGCAAAACCCCGATTCCGCTGGCAAACACCGCGATGGCAAACGACAGCCAGACCTGGATTCGCCAAGAGGCGGTATCGCGTTGAACGATGTACTGGGTGTTCATGGACGAATTCATGAGTGATTTTCCTTGGATGAATGGGTGAGTGCGGCTGCCGATCAAAGAGCGACGGGTCCGGCGAACTCCAGTCGCGCTTGCTCATTGGCTTGCAGACTGCGTTTGCGCTCGACGTATTGATCGGCTCGGGCCAGTTGCTCGCGGATCACGGCGTTGTTTTGCTGCATCACCTGCAACGCACGCCCGCGAAAGGCGTCGAAGGCATCCATCGCTGCAAACGTCTGCTCAAACATGGTTTTCATGCTGTCGATGCCGATCAGCGGGTTCTCGGCAAACTGCGAGCTGCGCTCGACGTGCGCGCCGAGCTGGCGCCCGCTATCGGCGATCAAGCTCTCGATGCTGCTGTTGACACCCACCAGCATGTCCATGATGCGCACTTGGTTGCCGGTGGCGCGGGCCACGGTTTGCGCCACGGCGAGCGCGCTCATGCCGGTGGTGGCGACCCGCGTGCAGCCGTTGATCGTCTCGCGCG
>JBBQQV010000510.1:0-1976 GCA_038215505.1 Lysobacterales bacterium | reverse complement strand
GGTTTCGACTTGCGGGTGCGCGGTGGCTTTCATGTGCGGGGCTCACGGTTGGTGTGGGCGTTCCGGCAATGGTATCCCAAACCCGGTCGCTGCCTTGCGCTGCCTGGCCAGTCTGCGGCACGCGCAAGCGCCCGCACAATCACTCGCCCGGCTGTGGCACCTGCTCAGCGCGTACACCCTCCTCTGCCATGATCGACTGACCCCGATCCCGATCGTCCGCATCGGCATCGAGTCCGTCCGGCTGCATTTTTCGCGCCGGCGCATAGGCCAATTCCGTGAGTAACGGAAAGTGATCGGATCCAATCGGCGGCAGGCGTCGCATCGAGATCAGCTTGAAGTGGCGGGAGTGGAAGACATGGTCCAGCGGCCAGCGCAGGAACGGATACTCGGCATGGAAAGTATTGAACATGCCGTTGTAAGGCTCCCAGCTTAGCGGCGAACCGGCCGCGCATTCGTGCTCAGCTTCTCTGCTGGACCTGCGAGCGCTCGAGCCGTCGTGTGGCCATTTTGGCGTCATCCCTTTAGGGAACATTGCGTTATCGGCGACTGTGGATGCACGACGACAGATTCTCGTATTTGCGGAATCATGCCTCCGTGTAATTGCGTATGTCATCCGTATAACTTTGGCGTTATATTATTCTGCAGCAGCCCAAGAACAACCAAGGGGGCAATCAGGTTGCCCCGGCATCGGCACCGCTACGGAGACCAAACCATGACCAGACTGGAGCTGATCCAGACCCCGAACCGCCGGATGGGCGGACAGGATCGCCGCTATCATTCAGAACGCCGCGGCCATTCGATGGCGCCGCCAGTTACCGCGGATACCATCGACACGTTGCGCGACCTGCTGGACAAGTCGCACGCCAGGATTCGCACCCTCGAGCGCATGGTCGAGGATCTGAGGAAAGACGTTTAGCGAAGTGGCTTGCGCCTGAACCGGCGTAGCTGCAGGCAGCTCACGCCACCTTGATTACAACCTTTCCCGTTACCCGCCCGGACTCGGAATAAGCCAGCGCATCACGCACCTGGTCAAGCGTAAAGACCTTGTCCACCAGCGGCTTGATGGCGCCACTTTCCACCAGGCGCGTGATCCCTGCGAGTTGTTCGCCGTCGGCACGCATGAACAGGTACTCGTATCGGGCGTCGTGGCGGCGCGCCGCAGTCGTCACATTGCGGGACATCAGGCCGATCGCAAAGACGATGATCGGGTTGAGTCCCCACTGTCGCGCGAATGCTGCCGAGGGCGTGCTACCGATGCTCGACGACGCCGCCTGGTTTGACGCATTTGAAGGATCTCACAAGCGTGTCACCGCCTGCGCTGTCGAGAACTACATCGCAATCCGTGGCCACGTCTTCGAACCGAGCGTTGCGATAGTCGATGGCAACGTCTGCACCCAGGCGCTTGACGAGTTCCATGTTGCGTTGGCCGACGGTGGTCAGAACTGTTGCGCTCAAGTGGCGGGCAAGCTGGATGGCCACGCTTCCGACCCCACCGCTGCCGGCATGGATGAGCACGCGCTGGCCGGCGCGCAACTTTCCAACCTCCACCAAGGCTTGCCACGCGGTCAGCGCAACCAGTGGCAGCGACGCAGCCTCTTCGAAGGTGATGTTGGCGGGCTTGGGTGCAGCGGCGCCATCGCGGACCACGGCGAACTCCGCAAACGCACCGATGCGATCCTTGTCCAGCCGCGCATAGACCGCATCCCCCTTCTTGAAGCGCGTCACCTGGTTTCCCACTTCGGCAACCACGCCCGAGAGGTCGTTGCCCAGCACCAGCGGAAACTGGTACTTGAGCAACGCCTTCAATTTGCCATCACGCATCTTGACGTCGAGCGGGTTCACGCTGGCGGCATGAACCCGTACCAACAAATCTTGGGCGCCGATCCCGGGGACGGCAACGTCTGTCACCCGAACTCGATCATTGCTTCCGTAGCGGTCGATCAATGCAGCCTTCAAGTTGGGCTCGCTTTCTTATT
>JBBQQV010000509.1:0-1991 GCA_038215505.1 Lysobacterales bacterium | reverse complement strand
CGTGCTCTACATGCGTCAGGAAGGCCGAGGCATCGGTCTGACGAACAAGATCCGCGCCTACCGTCTCCAGGAGCAGGGTATGGATACGGTAGAGGCAAACCTCGCGCTCGGGTTTCCGGATGACCAGCGCGATTACGCAGTGGCGGCCGCGATGCTGCGCGCGTTGGGCGTACGAAGCATTTGCTTGCTCACCAACAACCCGGACAAGGTCCGCATACTGGAGCGCGAGGGTTTTGCCGTCCGTCAGCGGCTACCGCTCCAGGTGCAAGCAAACCGGCACAATCAGCGCTATCTAGCGACGAAGGCCACGCGCTCCGGACACCTGCTAGACCTCGACGTGGAAATGCTCAGCGGGGCAGGCTGAAGGCGTTGATGCGGCGAGCGATGCACCCGACAACCGCGCTCCTGGCACCGCTGGATAGCGCGGTTCGGTCGCATGGTCTGGCTGCATGTGTCGGCTCAGGCCCGAGGAGCCGCCGCCATCTCACGCACGACGGTGTCGTCCGGCCACCGTTCGAAATGCTGGTGCACGTGACGGTCGGCTTCGCTGTAGCGTTTCGTTTCGAACAGCAGACCGATGTATTCGCGCGAGGCCTCGGCGCTGTTCGGGTGCACGGCGCGCGCTTTGCGCAGGAGCACGGCAGCCTCGACATACTGCCCACTGCTCCGACATTGGCGGGCGGTGTCGATGAGCTGCGCGAGGTTGGGCTTGGCAAACGCTTTGAACCCACGGAACGCGACGACCGCCAGGACCACGCCGATGGCGATCCAGCACATCAGCTGCATCTGCTCGCTCAATTCGCCTCCTTGGAACAGCCGTGATCGGCGCGGAGCACCTTAGCCCGTTAAAAACTCGCTGCGCCAGGATCATTGGTCCCGGCGGGCTAAGTCTCTGGCGACCAGCTAGCGATGGCCCCGTAGAAAGGCACGATTTGTTTGTCGTTGAGTCCGAGGGTTTTCAGTAACCCTGCAAGGTCGACACGATCTTGGCCTGGTAGGTAGGTGTAACCCGCCCGCAACGTGATCGCCCACGACGCCAGAATGATCGAACGCGTCTGCAACTGCAGCGGTGGCTCCGGGGTCTGGGCTGGCCGATGGTGATTGCCCGCAAGGCTGATGACTGCCTGCGGCAGCTTCCACGACGCTGCGAGTGCCATGCCCAGGTCCTGGTGCGATGCTTCCACGTCCGCTGCGAGCTGTTCGAGTGCGACTGGACCACTGGCTGTTTCGAGCTGCGCCGCCATCATCACCGCCAGCAGCTCACCGACATTGTGAAAGAGGGCGAGGATGCGAAACATCTCGCGGTCTTTCCGAGCTAGCGCGTCTGCAACCATCGGCGCGAGTCGCGAGGACACGACAGCGCTCTCCCACGCTTTCTTCAAGATTGTTCGGTACGGCTCTCGCGGCACCGCGAACTGACCCTTTACGGTGATCTCAAAACAAATCGTCACGATCGCCAACGCACCGATACGGCGGCAGGCATCGAGCAATGTCGTGACGGTCTGACCGCGCGCGTAGATGGGAGCGTTCGCAGCACGCAAGACGCCGGCCGCGAGATTGCTGTCCCGGGCGATCAGCTCGGTGAGCTCGTTGATGTCCCACGAGCCGCTATTGAGGAACTCTGGCAAGCGGATGATTGCTGGATCGAGGATGGGCAGACGGACCGCGCCCATCTTCAGGTCATCGAGGAGCTTCGCGACGGTGGGCCGCACACGCGGCGCAGCGGCGGAAGCGCTGGCGGAACGCGGCGACGTCGTCGACTCCGTTGCACCATGCTCTGAGTCGGCCACGATCGAGGGAGGGCTGACCGCGTCAGGCATCGTGGCGCTTGGCACCACAACCGTTTCAGCGGACACCGTGGGGGCGGCAGCCGCGCTTTCGGTCAAGGCCTTATCGAGAGCAACTTCGAGATCATCCAAGCGAAACGGCTTGCGCAGAAAATCGACTGCGCTGGCGCGCCAGGCTCGCAATATATCGTCGGCTTCTGCGGT
>JBBQQV010000508.1:0-2008 GCA_038215505.1 Lysobacterales bacterium | reverse complement strand
CGCAATCAAGGAATACATCGTCGTGCATAACAAGAATCCCAAGCCTTTTGTCTGGACCGCCAAGGCCAAAGACATCCTCGCCAAGGTGATTCGCGCAAATCGCAATTTAAGTTCCAAACAGAACGAAGCACTACACTAGCGTCGAGAGTTGGATGCCAGTGACCTCCAGTTTATAGTGCAATGAGAAAAACCCGCTTCCAAATATGGCCGCCAATCCATCGCAACCTGTAGTGAACAAACCAATTCCCCCCGGTGGCACCGACACTGCCCCGCCTCCGCGTACCCCTAAATTGGTGGATCACAAGCTCACACTCGAGGAATTGCTGGGGTGGCTGCAATCCGACCAATTGGTGGCACCGGATGTTGCCCAGAAGTTGCTGGCCTTGCGGCGTAATTTTCGGGCGGGCGCCACGCACCCCCTGACCATACTCGCGGACCAGAAGTGGAAGGATCCGCGCAACCCGAAAAAGCTGTTGACCCTCGACGTACTCACCGAGTGGCTGGCGGTCAAGGTGGGGCTGCCGTATTTCCACATTGATCCATTCAAAATAGATTTCGCGACGGTCACGAAGGTCATGTCCAACGCCTACGCGGAGCGCTACAAGATACTTCCCGTCCGCGTCACCTCAACTGAAGCCGTCATTGCGATCTGCGAGCCCCATGTTCGCGAATGGGAAGCGGAACTCGCGCGCATGCTGCGCCTGGAAATCAAGCGGGTCATAGCAAATCCGCAGGACATCAACGCCTTTCTGGTGGAGTTCTACAATCTTGCGCGCTCGGTCAAAAGCGCCAGTGAGTTGCACGGTGCGGCATTGTCGGACATCACCAATTTCGAGCAGCTCATTCAACTCGGAAGCAGTGGCAAGCTCGACGCCAATGACCAGCATATCGTCAGGCTGGTGGACTGGTTACTGCAGTATGCATTCGAGGAAGGCGCCAGCGACATTCATGTCGAGCCGCGGCGCGATGTTGCAAATGTGCGTTTTCGCATCGATGGCGTCCTGCATCAGGTTTACCAGATACCCACGCCCGTGGTTTCCGCAATGACGAGCCGCATCAAGATACTGGGGCGCATGGACGTCGTGGAGAAACGGCGCCCGCAGGATGGCCGCATCAAAACGCGATCCTCCGAGGGCGAGGAAATCGAGTTGCGTCTGTCGACCATGCCGACCGCATTTGGCGAAAAGCTCGTCATGCGTATTTTTAATCCCGATGTGCTGATCAAGGGATTCAAGGACCTCGATGCGTTGGGCTTTTCCGCGCACGATGCGCAGCGTTGGGAGGCTTTGGTTAAACGTCCCTACGGCATCATTCTGGTGACCGGGCCGACCGGGTCCGGCAAGACCACCACGCTGTACTCCACGCTCAAGCGCGTGGCGACCGAAGAGGTCAATGTGAGCACCGTCGAAGACCCGATCGAAATGATCGAGCCCTCCTTCAACCAGACCCAGGTGCAGCCGCAGCTCGATTTTGGTTTTCCGGAAGGGCTGCGCGCGCTGATGCGGCAAGACCCGGACATCATCATGGTGGGCGAAATCCGCGATCAGCAAACGGCTGAGATGGCGGTGCAGGCGGCGCTGACCGGCCACCTGGTGTTCTCCACCCTGCACACCAACGACGCGCCCTCGGCTGTCACAAGGCTGATGGAACTTGGCGTGCCGCCTTACCTGATCAACGCCACGCTGCTCGGCGTGCTGGCGCAGCGCCTGGTGCGCACGCTGTGCAAGCAGTGCCGCGAGCGCGACCCCGACTTCGCGCGCGAAACCATGGACGAGATCATCCGGCCCTGGCGCATCACCGGCAGCTGGAAGCCGTACCGGCCGGTCGGCTGCGTGGACTGCCGCATGACCGGCTTTCTCGGCCGCATGGGCCTGTACGAGCTGCTGTCGGTGAGCGAGGCGTTCAAGGAAAAGGTGACGCGCGAGCCCAGCATCGCCGCCCTGCGCCGCCAGGGCATCGCCGACGGCATGCGGCCGCTGCGCCTGGCCGGCGCGCTGCGCGTCGCCGA
>JBBQQV010000507.1:0-2013 GCA_038215505.1 Lysobacterales bacterium | reverse complement strand
ATGGCTTCGTTGATGACAACCCGATACGGCACATCGGGCCGATAAATCAGCTCATAGGCCGCCAGCCGCAACACGCCGCGCTCAATGGGATCAATTTGCTCGATGTCCCGATCAACAAAACGGGCCAACTCGGCATCGATGTTCGCCCGGTGCTTCTCCAAGCCATTGAGCAGGTCTTCAAAGTAAGGAAGGTCAGCCACTTCCATTTCCTGCTCATGCGCAAATTCGGCGATGACTTTGTCCATCGAAGCACCGGCCATTTGCCACGCGTAAACGGCCTGCAAGGCACGCCGACGCGAACGCGAACGAGCGACCGGATCCACACCGTCGGTACGCCGCGGCCTCATAGCAACACCTGCCGCAGGCCGACCATCTCCAGCGCCGCCAAAGCCGCCTCTTCGCCCTTGTTGCCCAGCAAGCCATCGGCTCGCGCCAGCGCATCGTCCAGACGCTCCACTGCCAGCACGCCGTTGGCAACCGGCACACCGGTATCGAGAGCCACCCGCGCCAAGCCTTGCGCGCAGATGTCGGCAACGTGCTCGTAATGACGGGTTTCACCGCGGACCACGCAACCCAGTGCGATCAGCGCCGCGTATTTGCCCATGCTGACTACCCACTGGCAGGCCAAGGGAAGCTCCCACGCGCCGGGTACGCGCACCACGTCGATGGCATCGGCGGCCACGCCATTGCCTTCCAGCGTGCGCCGCGCACCGTCAACCAGCGCATCAGTGATGCCTGGGTTCCAGCGACTGGCGATCACCGCAAAGCGGGCACCGGCGGCAGCGTGGAGATCACCTTCAAATCGTGGCATTGGGATAGTGAGCGTGGGAAGCCAGCAAGTCTAGCCTGAAAGTCGTTCAGGTTCGGCGCTTGCTCCCTCCCCGCTGTCCGGGGAGGGTTGGGGAGGGGGCAGGCAAGCAGGGTTTGTAACGGCTATGGCGGGCCCGATTTCGCAGTCGGCGGGGCACCTGCGCGCCATGGTCGTTAGCCCGCACCGACGGGATCGACATATTCGACCACTTCCAAGCCAAATCCGGCTAACGCCACTTGTCGACGCGGCGTTCCAATCACGCGCAGTTGGCGCGCGCCGAGATCGGCCAGAATTTGCGCGCCAACGCCATTGCGGCGCCACTGCGCCATGGGCTTGGCTGGCAACGCGCCGTCGACTTGCTGCAGGCGCGCCAGCACGGCCTCCGGTTCGGTAGCTTCGGCAAGTACGATCACAGCACCGCTGCCGTTGGCGGCGACCTGGCGCAACGCGTCAGCCAACGTCGGTTGCAAGTCGGGCCTGCGCAGGCCCAGAACATCGGCCAGCAGGTTCTTCACGTGCACACGCACCAGCAGCGGCACGTTCGGATCCGGCTCACCACGCAACAACGCGAAGTGCAGATCGTGAGCGATGCGGTCGCGGTAGCTCAGCAGTCGAAACGGGCCGTGCTCGGTGCTGACGTCGCGCTCATCCACCCGCTCGACCGTGTGCTCGGTTTGCAGGCGGTGCTGGATCAGGTCGGCGATGCTGCCGATCTTCAATCCATGGTGGGCGGCAAACGCCTCAAGTTCAGGCCGCCGCGCCATGCTGCCATCGGTGTTAAGGATTTCCACCAGCACGCCTGCTGGCTCCAATCCCGCCAGTCGCGACAAGTCGCTGGCGGCTTCAGTGTGGCCGGCGCGCACCAGCACGCCGCCGTCTTGCGCTTGCAGAGGAAAGATATGCCCAGGCTGTGACAGGTCCGCCGCACGCGCCTCTACCTTCACCGCAGTCTGAATGGTGTGGGCGCGATCAAACGCCGAGATGCCGGTGGTCACCCCTTCTGCGGCTTCGATGGATACGGTGAAGTTGGTGCGATATTGCGAGGTGTTGTCGATCACCATCGGCGGCAGTCGCAGTTGTTCGCAGCGCCCGCGAGTCAGTGCCAAACACACCAACCCACGCGCGTGGGTGACCATGAAGTTGATGTCCTGCGGGCGCACCAGTTCGGCCGCCATGATCAGATCACCTTCGTTCTCGCGGTC
>JBBQQV010000506.1:0-2024 GCA_038215505.1 Lysobacterales bacterium | reverse complement strand
AATTCTCGGCAGGCACATCCGCCAGCTTGACCTTGCCGCTGCTGATGGCGTCGACCAGTTCGCTCTCACCCAACAGGTTGCTCGCCCCCGCAGCCGACGTATTGAACTGCGCACGCTTGGCTTGCGCGGTGGGTGAGGCAGCCAGGTGAACCTTTTCGGCAGCGGCTTGTTTGACGGCCATCGCTTCTCGCGTGCCGGCATCGCCGAAGAACATCCGGCTGTCATCAAGTTCGCGTGCCAATGCGGCAATGGATTCATCAAACGGCGTCACTACCGCCACCGCGCTGCCAGCTTGGCCGACTTCAAAATAGGCACCACCAGCGAGCGATGCGATCTGCTGCCAGCTGGCGCGCGTGTCGCCATCGCTGCCGGCTTGAATCGTGTTGACGACGATGCCACGCGCCGCCGCCGACTTCACGATCTGCGGAAAGCCTGCTTCATCCTGATATTGCTGCGGCGGTGCGTCGCCCACCAGGAAAACGGTGCGATACGCCTCACGATTGGAGCTCCAGCTGATCCGATTGACCGCCTCGGACAAAGCTTGATTGACCGCCTCGGGCGTGTCGCCACCGCCGCCGGCCTGGAAGTCCATGAGCTGGGCGTAAACCTGATCGAGGTCGGTCGACAGATCGATAACCTTGGTCACGTACTCATCGCCACGATCACGAAAGGCGACCAGACCGATGGCGAGTTCAGGGGTAGGCTTGGCTTGCGCCATTGAGCTTGCAATCGACCAGATGTTGTCTTTGGCTGCTTGGATCATGCCGCTCATGCTGCCGGTGGTGTCGAGCACGAACACCACTTCGATGCGTGGGTTTTGCTGCTGGGCGAGGCTGGTCGGAATGAGGGTCGTCGGTGGCTTATCCGTTGCTGGCGTGGCAGAGGGATACGCAAAGACGAGGCCGGCGGTGATGGTCAACAAGGCGGCGGCGAGGATCGGGGTTTTCATGAGGGGTCTCCAAAAAAGGTACGTGCGGGTGGGATCAACGGGTGGCGCTGGGGTCACACATGCGTTGCAGCGCGGCCTCGGCATTGCGCTGTGCAGTGGTGAAACGGTCGGTGGGTGCAACTGGGGTTCGCACGGTGGCCGATAGCGAAGCGGCCAACGCTTGCAGCAGCAGGAAGCTCCACAAGGCCAGACCCACGCTGCCGCTGTGGCGCAGGGTGACCACGCCCACGGCAGCGGCGATCAGCACCACCGCGGCGTCCAACAACGCCGGCAACGGCCGTGCGTGTGATCCAAGATTGCGTAGCAACCAAGGGAAGGCCGCGAGCAAGCCCAGCCATAGCCATAGCGGTGGATTGAAAACCAGCAAGCCTGCGCTGATCGCCAACCAGCTCGCGGCAACCAGCAGTCGGCCGGCGCGATCAGAACGCTGCAACAGCACGTCCAGCAAAGTCGCGCTGGCGACCATCAGCAGGACCAGACGGATCGCGATGGGATTGCCGGTGAACGGCGCCAATAGCCAGAACGCTGCGGCACCGATGGCGCTCAGCACGAAGGCCAGAGCGACGCCGCGGCAAAACCCTGCGGCGTTCATGCGCGCCCCCGGCGAGCACGCAACAGCGCCAACTCGACGTCGGCATCGGAAACGCTGAACTGCTCGGCGCTCCACGGACCGGCGTTGCTGCTGGCGTCGGTCGCCGGAGATTGCAGTTGCGCTTGCGCTCGCAGTTGCTCGAATTGTGCCCGTTGCTGTTCAAGCGCCTGCTGCGCCTGGGCAATATCGACCTCCAGGCGAGAGGCTTGCCGTTGCACGTGTGCCAGCAAGCGCTCGCCTTCCAAGCGACGCCGCAGCAACACCCGCGCCAGGGCTTCGTTGTCGGCGCTCAGGCACAGCTCAAGCTCTTCGTCGACCTTGGCTAACGTGCTGCTGATTTCATGCTGCCGGCGCACCAAGGCGTCGCGCTGCTGGCGATCCCGTTCAAGCTTGCGACTGCCATCGGCGAGCGCTTCGCCCATCTCGCGCAGCGCTTGCCGCAGCATCAGGTCCGGCTCCTCGATGCCATCCAGCACGGCATGC
>JBBQQV010000505.1:0-2058 GCA_038215505.1 Lysobacterales bacterium | reverse complement strand
GCAACCACAGCTACTGCGCGCACAAATACTGCTGTGCGCCAGCCGCCAATTCGAGCAGGGTGATGTCCAGCATTGGTGGCATCCACCGGCCGGTCGTGGCGTACGCACGCGCTGCTCAGACGATTATCTCTGGCTGCCATTGGCCACCTGCCGCTACGTGCGCAGCACCGCAGACCGTGCTGTGCTTGTTGAGCAGGTGCACTTTCTGCAGGGCCGATTGCTCAATCCGGATGAAGAGTCGTTCTACGACCTGCCCGGCCACAGCGATGAATCGGCGACGCTCTATCAACACTGCGTTCGCGCCATCGAGCACGGCCTGCGGTTTGGTGAGCGCGGTCTGCCGTTGATGGGCTCCGGCGACTGGAACGACGGCATGAATCTGGTAGGCATTCATGGCAAGGGCGAGAGCGTTTGGTTGGGCTTCTTCCTGGTCGAGGTCTTGCAGTCGTTCGCCGAAGTTGCCCGCGGGCAGACTGATTTTGCATTCGCAGAGCGCTGCCAGCGTGAGGCCGCCAACTTGCGGCAGAACCTCGCCATCCACGCCTGGGACGGCGACTGGTATCGCCGTGCATGGTTTGACAATGGCAGCGCCTTGGGGTCGGCCAAAAACACCGAATGTGTCATCGACTCGATCGCACAAAGCTGGTCGGTACTTTCAGGGGCGGCTGATGAGGACCGCGCACGCCGCGCGATGGATTCACTGGATCAACGCCTGGTCCGCCGCGAAGCCGGCATCATCCAGTTGCTGGATCCGCCGTTTGATCGCTCTGACATGAACCCCGGCTACATCAAGGGCTATGTACCTGGCGTGCGTGAGAACGGCGGCCAATACACCCATGCCGCGATCTGGGCGGCGATGGCCTTCGCCAAACGCGGTGACGCTGAGCGCGCCTGGGAACTGTTGGGGATGATCAATCCGATCAACCATGCGCTCAACGGTGACGATGTGGCGCGTTACAAAGTCGAGCCCTACGTGGTGGCCGCCGATGTCTATGCGATCGCCCCACACACCGGCCGCGGTGGTTGGACCTGGTACACCGGCTCTGCTGGTTGGCTGTACCGACTCATGATCGAGTCCTTGCTTGGCGTCAACCGCGTGGGTGATCGATTACGCATCACCCCATGCATCCCGGCGCACTGGCCGGGTTACTCGATCACCTATCGATTCGGGCAAACCACGTATCACCTCGAGATCATTCAACAAGCGTCCGCTAGCCACGCCGCCGCCATCCAAGTAAGCCTCAATGGTCAGCCACAAGACGATGCCAGTTTCGCTCTGGTTGACGATCAAGCCGAGCATCGGGTTGACGTGGTTGTGCGCCCCTCAGCGCCGATCAATACGCTGCCGGAGCGTGCGTCATCGCGCCTTGAGCCCGGCTGATCGGGGCGAGTGGGCTATGTGAGGGAACGAACGGAACTTCTGTATGCGCACGCGCAGACTCGATCTGCCGACGCGCTTCTAGCTATGGGCTCGCCGGTCACTCCCACCGACTCACAAAGGACACACCGATGAACAAGGATCAGACCAAGGGTCGCACCAACGAAGTCAAAGGCAAGGTCAAGGAAGTCACCGGGAGAATCCTCGGCGACAAGAGCATGGAAACAAAGGGCAAGGTGCAAAACGCAGCAGGCAAGATTCAAGCCAACTACGGCGACGCCAAGAAAGATCTGAAAGATTCAATCTGATTCGGCCAATTGATGCGGCGGCATCCGTGCCGACCGCTCGGCCGGCCTGCTGCGAAGGCGGCCTGCTGCGAGGCTGGCCCGCTGCGAGGCTGGCCCGCTGCGAGGCTGGCCCGATGCGAGGCTGGCCCGTGGAGACGCCGAGTTGTTGCAACAGTTGTTTTATTGTGAGGCCGGCCGCGCGTGCGCGGCTGTCCCTCCTAGCTTACACAGCGAACGCGTAACTCGATCCGGACTGCTTGGCCTGATACATCGCTGCATCGGCCTTCCTCAGCAGCGTTTCCGCGTCATGACCATCCTGCGGAAACAGCGAAATGCCGATACTTGCGCGGATGTCCAGACGCACGGCTACCGAGTCCACCGAAAACTCACAGG
>JBBQQV010000504.1:0-2073 GCA_038215505.1 Lysobacterales bacterium | reverse complement strand
GCGGTTTCGACGATTTCACGATCCGACGCCATGAAGGTTAGGGCATTGGCGAGCTTGGCTTCTTTGCCCAAGCGCACATGGAACGCCTTCATGCCCGCATCAAAGCGTCCCGAACAAATGCGCAAGAAAGCGACACGGTCGCGATGCTGCGGGTCCATATTGGCTTGGATCTTGAAGACGAAGCCGGAGAAAGTCTCTTCCTCAGGCGCAATCGTGCGCGAGGTGGTGGCGCGTGGCTGTGGTGAGGGCGCGTTCTCGACGAAAAAATCCAGCAGCGGTTGCACGCCAAAGTTGTTCACCGCCGAGCCGAAGAATACGGGCGTTTGTTTGCCGGCCAAGTAGGCGTCGCGATCAAACGCATGCGACGCGCCTTGCACCAACTCAAGCTCGCCGCGCAGCTCCTTGAGCAACTCGTGGCCAATGCGCGCGGCCAGCTCAGGATCATCCAGCGAGGCAAAAATGCTGCTGTCCTGACGGGTGAAGTTGCGCCCTTGTTCGTACAGATGCACTTCGCCGGTGACCAGATGCACCACGCCCTTCAGACGCTGGCCCATGCCAATCGGCCAGGTCACCGGGGCGCACTGGATGCCGAGCACCGACTCGACTTCATCGAGCAAGTCGATCGGCTCGCGGCCCTCGCGATCCAACTTGTTGATGAAGGTCATGATCGGCGTGGCCCGTAGCCGGCACACGTCCATCAATTTGATGGTGCGCTCCTCGACGCCTTTGGCGACGTCGATCACCATCAGCGCCGAGTCGACTGCGGTCAACACGCGATAGGTGTCTTCACCGAAATCCGCATGGCCGGGGGTGTCGAGCAGGTTGACGATGCAGTCCTCGTAGGGGAACTGCATCACCGAGCTGGTGACTGAGATGCCGCGCTCTTTTTCTAACGCCATCCAGTCTGAAGTGGCGTGGCGCGCGGCCTTGCGACCTTTGACCGAGCCGGCCATCTGGATGGCTCCGCCAAACAGCAGCAGCTTTTCGGTCAGGGTGGTCTTGCCGGCGTCGGGATGCGAGATGATCGCAAACGTACGGCGGCGCTGGGTTTCGCGCAGGTGAGATGACATGGCGCTCGATGCAGGCTAAGCCGCAGCGCGACGGCCACGGCGGGGCGCGGAGTATAGCGGCGCGGCAGGTTAGCCGCCGCGCCGCGAACCTATGCCGGCTTAGCGATACAGCTGCAAGGTTGAAAGCACATGGCGGTAATACTTGCCTGGTGCTGACCAGCCGCCCGGCATGCCATCGGCACTGCGGGTGTCGGCCAGCGGCGGCATTTGACCCTTCGGTGGCCAGCTCAGCTCAGGCAATTGGCGCTCCTTCAGCTTGTCATTGATGGCCGGCAACGAGCGCTCGCTCAGTGCGTCGAACTCAGCAGTGATGGCGGCGAGTTGCCCTTCCAGCACAGTGGTGCGTTCGATCAAGGTTGTTGCCGGCTGGCCTTCGTAGCCCACGATCGCGCTGTAAAGCTGATCAGTGTGCTCGCGCAGGCGCTCTTCACCGGTGATCGCACCGCCTTCCTTGGTCGCGACGATCTGCTTGCGCACGCCTTCGGCCTCATCTGCAAACGCCAGCAACGGCTTGCCCAGCGCATCTTTCGGCGGCAATTGGCCGGCGATGCGCTTGGCCATCATTTGCAAAAAGCCGATGCGGTCGACCAGCGCAGTCATCTGCCCGAACAAGCCGTGCACACGCATGCTGGCCGCAAATTGCGCCTCGCGATCAGCGATCGTGTAGCTGGCGCGGCGATCCAGACCGACCTCGATCCTGGTCTCGATGACATCCTTACCTTTGGTCAGTCGTGCGGTGTACGTGCCCGGCAGCACGCGCGGACCTTGAGTACCGGCAAACGCAATTTGCGCGGCCTTGGGCACCCGTGGCGGCTTCACCCGCATCGACCAACTGACCCGATTGATGCCTCGCCGTTTGCTGGCAGGAATGGTGTCGATGACCTTGCCTGCCGGGTCAAGAATTTCCAATGTAAGCGGCCCGAACAGGTGCCGTGAGCGCTGGTAATAGGTGATGACTGCGCCACCGGGGGCGTTATCGCCACTAAAGCCGGCATCGCCTTCC
>JBBQQV010000503.1:0-2097 GCA_038215505.1 Lysobacterales bacterium | reverse complement strand
CCTGCGGATCACCTGCTCGATGGGTTTTGCGCCGTTGCCGTGGAGCCAACAAGCGGGGGCCGGACTGTCCCGTGAGCAAGTGCTCAATCTGGCCGATTTTGCGTTGTATTTGAGCAAGCTCGAAGGGCGCAATCGTGCTTGCGGCGTTGTTCCAGGACCCGATTCGTCTCTGCCGCAGCGCATGTCCGAGTTGTCGATGGACGCGCACGCACTGCGCAACGAAGACGGCCGTGGCGTGCATTTGCATCGGCTGCTCGGGCCGAGTGCTGGCTGATTGGGCGCGGTATGTTGACTGGCCTATTCGAGTCTTTGCGGGCAGCGCGCGTACCAGTCTCACTTCGTGAATGGCTGGATCTACTGGCCGCGCTCGATGCTGATCTTGGTTTCGCCGATATCGACCAGTTTTTCCTGTTGGCGCGCACCGTCCTGGTCAAGGACGAGCGCCATTTCGACCGTTTCGATCAAGCCTTTGGCAACTACTTCCGCGGCGTCGCTCGCATCGATCCCGCATTGGCCATGGACATTCCCGAAGATTGGCTTCGGCAAACCATGCAGCGCTTGCTCAGTGATGAGGAGAAAGCGCGCATCGAGGCCTTGGGCGGGTTGGAAAAATTGCTGGAAGAGTTTCGCCGGCGGTTGCACGAGCAAAAGGAACGCCACCAAGGCGGCAACCGCTGGATCGGGACCGGTGGCAGCAGCCCGTTCGGAGCCGGCGGCTTTCATCCTGAAGGCATTCGTGTTGGGCCCAAGGGTGGCGCAAAAAGCGCGGTAAAGGTCTGGGACAAACGCCAGTTCCGCAACCTCGACCAGGATGCCGAGCTTGGACCGCGCACTCTGCAGATTGCGCTGCGCCGACTGCGCCGCTTTGCCCGCGTCGGCGCCGTGGATGAATTGGATTTGGACGGCACCATTGCTGCCACCGCGCGCGAAGCCGGCATGCTCGATATCCGCATGCGCCCCGAGCGCCACAATGCGGTAAAGGTCCTGCTGCTGCTGGATATCGGTGGCTCGATGGACGAGCACGTCTATGCCTGTGAGTCGCTGTTCGCTGCCTGTCGCAGCGAGTTCAAGCGGCTGGATCATTACTACTTCCACAACTTCATCTACGAATCGGTGTGGAAAGACAATCGCCGCCGCTTCTCCGAGCGCACGCCGATCCACGAATTGCTGCGTCGCTACAACCCCGATCACAAAGTGGTTTTCGTGGGCGACGCGGCGATGGCGCCCTATGAGGTGACCCACCCCGGCGGCAGCATCGAACACTGGAATGAAGAAGCCGGCGAAGTCTGGTTCAAGCGTATCGCCGAGCGCTTCAAGAAGCTGGTGTGGCTCAATCCTAGTCCACGCAAGAGCTGGGACTACAGCATGTCGACCGAACACATCCGCAAACTCGCCGACAACCGCATGTTTCCACTGACCATCGATGGGCTGACGGATGCGATGCGGGTGCTGGGGAAATAGGTGGGGTTTGAGGCTTGAACTTGAGCGGCTGTTCAGTCGAATCAATCCGCCGGGTTTGACCGCTCCGATTGCAACCCATGTGCTTGGCGAATTGCACGCGGTGAGAGCGTCGGGTCAACAGCATCGTGCTCGCAAAGCCATTGCTTTCGGCGGCGGGTGCTCGGTAGGCTGCAAGCATCGAAGCTAGCGGCGGGGGCGGGCAGTCGTTAATGGATCGCACCCAAGTCATGGCCGCCAAGGCGGCCGCCACAGAGAACGCCGGCATTACCCTGTCGCAGGCGATGCCTGTCGGTTTGGATAGCGCGAGCACCATCCAGATCAATCCTGTTCAGGTCGCGGCTGCAGCCGTCTCGCGGACAAGTCCTCGTGGATCGGGCTCGCAGGCCGGGGTTCCTCCAAAATCCGCGCGCATTCGCTACGCCATCCTCGGCGAGGCGGGACGTGGCGGCATGGCGACGGTATACATAGCGCAGGACCTTGAGCTGATGCGCAAGGTCGCGCTCAAACAGCTGGCGGACGACTTGCGCGATGTCAGTTCGGCGCGCTTGCGTTTCTTGCGAGAAGTGCAGGTCACGGCACAGCTCGATCATCCCTACATCGTGCCGGTGTACGGTCTGGAGGTGACGCCTGAGGGCT
>JBBQQV010000502.1:0-2145 GCA_038215505.1 Lysobacterales bacterium | reverse complement strand
CGCCATGATCGACAGTCGACCAGTGCGCGCGCCTTCGACGCCACCTGAAACCGGCGCATCAATGAAGCCAATGCCGTGTGCTGCAAGCAATGCTGCGGCCGCTTGCGCGGTGGCGCGAGCGACTGTGGAGTGATCGACGACCACACTGCCGCGCCTCAGCACGGCAGCCAAGGCGCTGACGTTCTCCAGCACATCGGCATCGGCGCTCACGCACAGCATCAGCACATTGCAGTTGGCGAAATCGGCGGTGCTGGCGGCTGCCAAAACGTCGAGTTCAATCGCCAAGGCCTCTGCTTTGGCCAAGGTACGATTGCCAATCACGCGCAGCATTCCGCGTGCATGCAGATGGCGCGCCATCGGTTCACCCATCGCGCCCAGTCCGATCACGCCGACCCGAAGAGTGCTCACGTTGTCATTCATGCTTGCGATTCATCCGCGAGGTAGGTGTAACTGGTCAAACCGGCTTCCAATGCCGCCGCTAAACGTGCTGCCTCATCCGCGTCCAAACCTGCTGCGGCAATCATCGACTGATAGGTATGCCGCAGCTGCGCAAGGTCGTAGCCGACGTAGTCGAGCATCACATCGGCGGTATCGCCACGCCGCGACGGCTCCAATCGATAGCCATTGCCCTCGATGCGCACGTTCAACGCGTCGGTATCGCCAAACAGGTTGTGAATGTCGCCCAGCGTGTCCTGATAGGCACCGACCATAAAGAAGCCAATCCGATAACTCTCGCCGTGACGCGGTGCGTGCAGGGGCAAGGCGCTGTCGAGCTCGCCATTGTCGACATAGGTTTCGATCTGGCCGTCGGAGTCGCAGGTGAGATCCGCGATGATGCCGCGACGCAGCGGCTCCTCGTTGAGCCTCGCAATGGGGGCAATCGGAAATACTTGGTCGATCGCCCACACGTCAGGCACAGACTCGAACACCGAAAAGTTGACGAAATACTTGTCGACCAGACGCTCGTTGAGTTCATCCAGGGTGCTGCGCTGGCTCTTCTCACTCGCACTCAAACGTATTCGCACGCCCTGCGCGATGGCGTAGAACAGATCGTCGATGGCCGCGCGTTGGTTCAGATCGATTTGCCCGAGTGCATACAGCGACTGGCCCTCGGCCAGAAAGTGCTGCGCCTCGTGAAACAGCTCCACTGCGGGCCGCGAGTCCAGCGCGGCGTGAATCTCGCGCAAATGGCGAATCGGGTTGGCTTCATCGCTGGCTTCGGCCGGAATTGCGCCCGCTGGCGCGCACTCGACTTCCGACACATTGGCCACCAGCACGGCGTGATGCGCGGTCATGGCGCGGCCCGACTCGGTCAACAATCGTGGTGGCGTCAAACCGTGCTGAATGCAGGCATCGGCGAGCGGCCCAACGATGGTGGCGGCGTACTGGTCGAGCCCGTAGTTGATCGAGCAGGCGCTGCGTGAGCGGGTGCCTTCGTAGTCGACACCAAGCCCACCGCCGACATCCATGTAGCGGATCGGACAGCCCAACCGACTGACCTCGACCAGGTAGCGGGTCGCTTCGCGCATGCCCGCGGCAAAGTCGCGCACGTTGGAAATCTGCGAACCCATATGGAAGTGCAGCAACTCCAGACAGTCGGTCATGCCCTCGATGCGCAGCGCCTCGATCAAGTCGAGCAACTGCCGTGGCGACAGGCCGAACTTGGCTTTCTCGCCGCCCGAGTTCTGCCACTTGCCGGTGCCCAGCGAGGCCAGGCGCATGCGCACACCCAAGCCGGGGCGCACTCCCAACGCACGCGCCTCCGCAACGACAGCGGCCAGCTCAGACGCTTTCTCGATCACGATGTAGGTGCGCAGGCCAAGCCGCCGACCAATCAGTGCCAGCCGCACATACTCCCGATCCTTGTAGCCATTGCAGATGACCATCGCGCCCGGCCGTGACAGCGCCAGCACGGCCATCAGTTCGGGCTTTGATCCGGCTTCCAGACCAAAGCCTTCGGCATCGCCTTGCTTGGCCAACTCGCCAGCCACGCCCAGATGTTGATTGACCTTGATCGGATAGATCGCGGTGTAGCCGCCGCTGTAGTCGCATTCGCTCATCGCGCGCGCGAACGCACCCTGCAACTTGCACAGGCGATCGCCGAGGATGTCGGAGAAGCGCAACAGCAACGGCAACTGCATGCCG
>JBBQQV010000501.1:0-2157 GCA_038215505.1 Lysobacterales bacterium | reverse complement strand
CAGCACAACGACGTAACGCATGGGGAGTAAGGGTCTGCAATGAGGTGGTGGGCAGCAGCTGCACGACGGATGACGTAACATCCGCCGCCACCCGCTGATCGGGTGAGCGCAAGAGTACTGATGGGCGCAAGAATACGATGGATATCGAACACATACGCAGCCGGTTTGGTGGAATTGATCGGCTTTACGGTCGCGGTAGCCTAGAGCGTTTGACCGCCTCGCGGGTGGCTGTGATCGGCATTGGCGGAGTGGGTTCGTGGGCGGTTGAAGCGTTGACGCGCAGTGGCGTGGGTTCGCTCACACTGATCGATGCGGACGACCTGTGCGTCAGCAACAGCAACCGCCAGTTGCCAGCGCTGGATGGAAATTTCGGTCGAGCCAAAGTCGCGGTGATGGCGGAGCGCTGTCGCCTGATTAATCCCCAAATCAATGTAAATCCGGTGGAAGAATTCCTGACGCCGGCGACGCTGAGCCAGCACCTCGATGGCAACTTCGACCTTGTGCTTGACGCCTGCGACAGCTTCCGGACCAAAGTCGAGACGATTGCCTGGTGCCGGCGTCGAAAGCAGCCGCTGCTGGTGGTGGGTTCGGCCGGAGGGCGCAGTGATGTCACCCAGATTCGCGTGCGCGATCTGAGCCGCACCGAACACGACGCCATGTTGGCCTTGATCCGCAAAAAGCTGCGCAGCGAATTTGGTTTTCCGAAGAACCCGGATCGCTATTTCGCTGTGCCTGCGATTTATTCGCTCGAGAATGTGCGCTATCCGCAAGCCGATGGCAGCGTATGCGGCACACGGCCCGCCGTTGATGCCGAGACCGGGCTGAAGCTCGATTGCGGAGCGGGGCTGGGCGCAGCGACTCACGTCACTGGCGCATTCGCTTTTGCCGCCGTCGGCAAGGCCATCCCGATGTTGTTGGGACCGGTGAGCAAGTAACGTCGGCGGGACGCTCGGTCCGGCGGCGGCGAACGCGCCGCCACCCGCGGCGCTGCGCACGCTTGAATTGCTGATACCTGTGTCACTCGCTTGTCGTATGGTGATCGCCACCCGGCCGAATTGGCGCAAGGAATTCGCTCACCGCATGCGCAGCAGGCAGCCGGGTTTTCTTATGTTGGCTGCGCTTTTTGTGCTCGGCTGGGCTCAGTTGGCGCTGGCGCTGGATCCACAGCGGACGATTTCCCAGCATGCCATCGAGCTACTGCGGAGCAGTGATGGCCTGCCGCAAAACTCGGTGCAGGCGATTGCGCAGACCGCCGATGGTTACCTCTGGTTTGGCACTCAGGAGGGTCTTGCTCGCTTCGATGGCGTTCACTTCAGCGTGTTCGACAAGCACAACACGCCTGCGCTTCAACACAACTCAATCCAAAGTCTCATCGTCAGCAAAAACGGTGATCTTTGGATTGGCACCTTTGTGGGTGGCGCCACGCGCATGCGGGACGGCGTCTTCAGCACCTTGACGAGTGCAGATGGACTCAGCAGCAATCAAGTGCGAACTTTGGTTGAAGCGCCTGATGGCAGCCTCTGGTTTGGCACCAACAGTGGGCTGGACCACTACGTCGACGGCAAGTTCGAGTCGTTCACCATTGCCAGTGGCATGCGCAACGACCGCATCCTGGCGCTCCGTTTTGATCGTGAAGGCAGCCTTTGGGTAGGCACGGATGGCGCCGGCGTGGCCCGCTATCGCAATGGCAAGTTCGAGTGGTTTGATACCTCGGATGGGCTTGCTGGCAATCAGATTCGTGCCATCTGGCAAAGTCGCTCGGGCGAGATGTGGTTCGGAAGTTACGGCGGCGGCGCGAGTCGCCTGCGCGATGGCGAATGGACCACCTTTACCGAGGCCGACGGACTGGCTGGCGATCACGTCGCCGACATCCGCGAAGACCGTGACAATACGATCTGGTTCGCTACGTCTGCCGGCGTCAGCCGCTGGTCTCGCGGCAAGATCAGCTCGCTTGATGCGAGCAATGGGTTACCGAACGGCCTCAATGTGGCCCTGTTTGAAGACCGCGAGGGCAGCCTTTGGATAGGCAGCAACGGTGGCGGCGTCGCGCGTCTGCGCGATGCTGCGGTAATCAACTACACCACCGACGAGGGCTTGAGCGGGGGAAATGCGCGGGTGGTCTTGGCAGCCCGCGACGGCAGCATGTGGATTGGCACC
>JBBQQV010000500.1:0-2158 GCA_038215505.1 Lysobacterales bacterium | reverse complement strand
GCATCGTCTGGTCGGCGAACTGATGGCCGCTGAGAGCCTGTTCGTTGTTCTTCTGGATGCAGACCGCGCGCATTTTCGCTTTCTGTATTTCGCTGATTCCCACGAGCTCAGACCGCCGCCTGCGAATCAGCCGATGGCCCTTGCCGACTATCCCAACAGTGCCACCGCTGCGCTGATGGCGCGTGGCCAGCCGGTGTATGGCAGCGTCGAGCAAGTCGCCGCCGAGCTTGGCGTCGCCTTTCCGGAAGTGCATGGTCCACTCGCCACCGATTGGTTGGGCGTGCCCATGTTTGATGCCTCGACCACCGACACCGGGGTCGTCTGCGGCGCGCTGGTGGTGCAGACCTATGACGGCTCGGTCCGTTTTGGCGAGCAGGAACGCGACCTGCTGGTGTTTGTCGCCCAGTTGGTGCAGAGCGTGCTGGAGAGGCGCTCGTTGCAACAGCGATTGGAACAGCGCGTCGAAGAACGCACCCTCGCTTTGCGCGCCGAGATCGGCGAGCGCCGCCGCGCCGAGCATTTGCAGCGGGTGCTGTATCGGATCGCCGAGCTGTCGGCCAGTCCGATTGCGCTCAGCGACTTCTTTGCCGCCGTGCACGCCAGTGTCGGCGAGTTGCTTAACGCCAAGAACTTCTACATCGCCTTGCTCGACGAGGACGGCGAAGGCCTGTGGTTTCCCTATCAAGTGGATGAAACCGGCGACACCTATCCACCCCGACGGTTGCGGCGTGGACTTACCGAATACCTGTTGCGGCAAGGCAAGCCGGTGATGATCGATTTCGCGGCGTCGATGCAACTCTCCAGTGCCGGCGAGATCGAGGCCATTGGCACCGAGTCAGTGTGTTGGCTAGGCGTGCCTTTACGACCCAGCGAACGCAACGTCGGGGCCGTGGTCGTGCAGAGCTATACCGAGGGCGTGGTCTACAGCCAAGCCGATCAAGACTTGCTCAGCTTCGTCTCCGTGCACATCGCCAACGGCTTGGAACGCAAGCAAGGCCAAGACGCGCTGCGCAGCAACAACAGCGAATTGAAAGAAACCTTGCAGCGCTTGCGCGATACCCAGCGAGAACTGGTCAATGCCGAAAAAATGGCTGCACTGGGTCAGTTGGTGGCCGGCGTCGCGCACGAGGTCAACACCCCGCTTGGCATCGCCATCACTGCGACCAGTGGGCTGGCGCAGGAAACCCAGACGCTGGCAAAAAAGTTCGCGAGCGGGCAACTGCAGCGCAGTGAGATGGAATCGCACTTCACCTTTTCGGACGAGGCGCTGCGCCTGTTGGGGCGCAATCTGCAACGCGCCGCCGAGCTGGTACGCACCTTCAAGCACGTCGCGGTGGATCGCTCATCGGATGGTCGTCGCCAGTTCAAGCTCAATGAGTTCATCGCTGAACTGCTACCGAGTCTGGCATTGCTGTGGAAGCATCGACCGGTACAACTGGAAGTCAACTGCGCGCCAGAGCTGACGCTCGACAGCTTTCCTGGCGCACTCGGACAAGTGCTTACCAACCTGGTCCAGAATGCATTGCTGCACGCTTTCCCAGGCGACCGCCGAGGGCATATGCGGCTGCTCGCCAGCGCCGACGGCGACGCCCGCGTGCGCATCGAGTTCAGCGATGACGGCATTGGCATTCAGGCAGAACACCTGCCCCGCATCTTCGAGCCCTTCTTCACCACGCGCCGCGGCCACGGCGGCACTGGCTTGGGCCTGCAGATCGTGTTCAATCTGGTCAGCGAAAAGCTCGGCGGCAGCGTGCAGGCCGCAAGCGAAGCCGCCACTGGAACCCGTTTTGTGCTGAGCCTGCCGCGGTTGGCACCAGGGGAGTGAGTACACGGCGGGTACCTTGGTTTCGAGCAGCGGAGCAAGCGCCTGTCTACAGAGGAATGTAGGACGCGCTGTTGCCAGCCGACCTACCTCGGCTGTATCGGAGCCGATCCTGCGTCCATGTTGTTTACTAAAGCCTATCGAGTAGCCAGCGAACGAAGATGAGCACTGCGCCGGCGCAAGATTGCGCACGCTGTCGCGGGTGGGCTGGCCGTCGCTGCGCATGGGCTGCTGCGGGCCAGCAAAGACATCGATTTTCTTGTCGATCATGCGGATCGGGTTGGCGCAGACGAAGCGCTGCGGGCGCTAGGATTCACCCCATTGATTGCTGGGGAT
>JBBQQV010000499.1:0-2166 GCA_038215505.1 Lysobacterales bacterium | reverse complement strand
TCTCCAAGGTCCGCTTCAGGCTCAGCGCCGAGATTCCGTCTTTGCCGGTAGCAAAATACCAACAGGCCGCAAACCAAACCGTGAGTGGCGTACGGGTCCGGTCAAAGATGGTGCCTGCCATCACTGATGTGCGGCTACCGCATCCAGCGCACATGAACCTACCGTCACCAAGCCGCCATCCTCCCAACTGTCCACAGGACGGGCAGACAAATCCGCAAGGCCATCTCAGCCATTCCAAGTAGTCTAGGCAGTCCGCATCTGTCCGGAACCAAGCCTGAAACTCCCCAAGGGCCTTGGGATAGTGGATGCTGGCGTGGGGACGTTCCATCGTCACAGTTTACGCTTAACTCCGGTTAAATGGACACCCCAGTGGGATGTTATGGCTTCGAGCAGCACTTTCTGGTCTGCGCTGGCGTTGTCGAAGTCGATGACTTGAATTGGGCTCATGTTTTGGTTTGGTCTGAATGAACTTGCGCACGGCAATGGATGCTGTCGAAACTTCCGACAGCCCGTCAGACTTCGGCGGGACCGTCAACGACCGAAAGTAAGGTCTCGCCCGTGGCCACCAATTTTTCAACTTTACCGTTTACAGCGAACAGATCGCAGGCAGTGAAGATCTGTGACTTGCCGGGTTTGACGACCCGCGCGCGCGCAATGAAGCGCTCACCCGCGGCGGGTCGAAGGAAGTTCACTGAACAGTGGGATGCAAGCACTCGGCCAACGACCGTTACAGCAGCGAAGCCGCATGCCGTATCAATCAGCGCAGCAACAAGCCCCGCATGAAGGAACCCAGAGTATTGACCCACCTCGGGTCGCCAAGGCATGGCGATTTCGACCATGCCGGGTTCTGCGCTGCTCACCTCGATGGCGCACCAGTGATTGAACGCTGCCAATGCGTTGATTGCGCGGATCCGGGCCACTGCGTCATTGCTGTCGGTCATGTCTAGAGTCCCAGCGCACTCAACCCAGGGTGCTCATCCGGGCGACGGCCCAGCGGCCAGTGGAACTTACGTTCCGCTTCGTCGATGCGCAGGTCGTTGATGCTGGCGTGGCGCCATGCCATGAATCCGTGCGCATCAAATTCCCAGTTCTCATTGCCGTACGAACGGTACCAGTGGCCCTGCACATCGTGCCACTCGTAGGCAAAACGAACTGCGATGCGATTGCCATCATGCGCCCACAACTCCTTGATCAGGCGGTAATCCAGTTCGCGCTCCCACTTGCGCCGCAGCAACTCGACGATCTCCGCGCGCCCGCGCGGAAACTCGGCGCGGTTGCGCCACCGACTGTCAGGCGTGTAAGCCAGCGAGACCTTGACTGGGTCGCGGCTGTTCCACGCATCCTCCGCCATGCGGGTCTTATGCGCCGCGCTGTCCCGCGTAAACGGCGGCAAAGGTGGGCGCGGTGCCTCCAGGTTGGCGTTCATGAGCGTGTTCCTACGTGCTTGACATGGCCACCATCTTGCCGGCGGTGACCTTCGGGAAGTCGATATCGGTGCGGGCCACGTTGTTGACGTAGTTGGTCAGAACGTTGAGAGCCACCGTCACGACAATTTCGATCACGGCGCCTTCGTCGAAGCCGGCGCTGCGCAGGGCGGCCAGATCGGCGTCGGAGACGCTTCCGCGGGTTTCGGCAACCTGCAGGGCAAAGTGCAGTGCAGCAGCGGCCCGCGGGTCACTCGAATGACCTTCTCTTGCCGCGTTGATTTCCTCGCCGCTGAGCTTGGCGACGTTGCGGCCCAGGTAATCGTGCGCTGACAGGCAGTAGTCGCAGCCGTTGAACTCGGCGACGGCCAGCGCGATGCGCTCGCGCAGCTTGGCGTCGAGCTTGCCCTTGCCTAACGCGCCATTCAATGACAGGTAGCCTTCGAGTGCGGCAGGGCTGAGGCCGACGAGCCGCATCAGATTGGGCACGACGCCGAACTGCTGCTTGACGGCGGCGAGCAGGGGCTTGGAGGCTTCGAGGGACTGCTCGATGGAAGGTATGTTGATGCGTGACATTGAAAATCTCCGGTAGGGTTAAGGGGTACAGCGATGCTGATTCGCCGGGTCGCCAGCGAATGCATGGAGTGTGTCTACGCTTGTTTTCTTTTGGAATCACCAAAAATTCCAACAGACTGTTCCGCCGGGAGGAACAATTGGACGGGTTTCGTCTGATCATGGTGTT
>JBBQQV010000498.1:0-2174 GCA_038215505.1 Lysobacterales bacterium | reverse complement strand
GGCCAGATCTTCCAGCGGCGCGTAACTGGTGTGGCCGAAGTACAGCAGCAAGCCGAAGTCGGTGGTATCGCGACCGCCCTCGGGCAAGTAGCGCGCCAAACTGGCATTCAAGTCTTCGATGTCGACGCCGTACAGCGAGCGTCGGCGCAGGTCGTTGATGGTTCTGACCGACGGAATTACCTTGTGCCCGCGCGCCTCGGCCAAGAGCGAGACGTAATGACCCAGCCCCAGATATTTGAAGCTTCGGCAGAGGTTGATGACCTGCACGCGGTCAACTTCTGCGTCTGCCGGGCGCTTCAAATACTCGATCGCCGAGATGACGTTCTCTGATGGGTAGTACGAGCCCCAGTCAGACGGTTTTTCGACGACGATGACCAGGCGACTCATGGCGCGGCGTGGGTCCCGATTGGCTAAGCCGCGCAGTCTGCGCCAAACCGGTAGCAATTCGAAGCCGGCTTCAATGCTAGCCGTTCAGGCAGGGGATGGCGGACCATTGGCATATGCACCCGAACCGTATCCTGCGCACTGCAGTTCTCACCGATCTGGCCGAGTTGCTGCGTCTGGAGGCGCAGTTTGTTGGTGATCGCTTGAGCGTCCGCCAGTTTCGTCATCACCTGAAACAGCCCGATCAGCGCTTGCGGGTTTGCGGTGATGGCCGAGGTTTGCAAGGCTATTCACTGCGACTGCAACGTAGCGACAGCAGCGTGGCACGGCTGTATTCGCTGGCAGTGGATGCGGCGCTGCGGGGCAGTGGCCTCGGCAGGCAGTTATTGGGGGACGTCGAAAACCAAGCGGCGCTTGCGGGCGCGCAGTGCTTGCGGCTGGAAGTGCGCAAAGACAATGCCGTCGCCTTGGCGCTGTACGCGCAAGCGGGCTATCAGCCCTTCGGCGAACGCGCGCATTACTATGACGACGGCATGGATGCGTTGCGCCTGCAGAAGGTGCTCGCCGCATTAGGATTGAATGCTGTGCACTTGTAGGAGCGGCGGAACCCGCGATGCTTTCACGATTTGTCGCTGCAAGCGCCTCTTCCGGCGCTCCCACAGGCGAAGCAGTGCGGTCGGGCATGACCCTCGGCACTGTCCCCAGCGGCCGTCATCGTTACCATTAGCGCCCTCGCGCAGCAGCGCGCGCTGCAACGTTTTGCCGTTTTGCCCATGGAGACTCGACTATGCGTGCACCCTTGTTACTCACTCTCGGCCTATCTGGTCTGATCGGCGGCTTGCCCTCCGCGATGGCCGACGACGCTAAACCCATGACCGACAGCGATCCGTATCAATGGCTGGAGGATGTCGGCGGCGACAAAGCGCTGGCGTGGGTGCGCGAGCGCAATGCCGAGTCGGCCTCGATCACCGAGGATCTTGCCTTTAAGCCGCTGGAAAAAGACCTGCGCAGCATTCTGGATTCCGACGCGCGCATTCCTTACGTCGGCAAGATTGGCGAGTACTACTACAATTTCTGGAAAGACGCCGCCAACCCGCGCGGCCTTTGGCGGCGCACCACGCTGATCGAGTACCGAACCGAGTCACCCGAATGGGAATTGGTGCTGGATCTGGACGCACTGAACAAGGCCGAGGGCGAGAACTGGGTGTGGCAGGGTGCCGATTGCCTCAAGCCTGAATACGCCCGCTGCCTGATTTCGCTGTCGCGCGGGGGTGCCGATGCCAACGTCACCCGCGAGTTCGATTTGCCGAGCAAGACGTTCCTGGCTGACGGATTTTTCCGTCCCGAGGCAAAGGGTGGCGTGGCGTGGATCGATCAGGACACGCTCTACGTCTTCACCGATTTTGGTGACGGCAGCATGACCAGCTCGGGCTATCCGCGGATCGTCAAACAGTGGAAGCGCGGTACCCCGCTGTCGGCCGCGACCGTGGTGTATGAAGGCGGCGACAGCGACATGTACATCTCGGCGCAGCGGGATTTGACCACGGGCTTCGAGCGCGATCTTGTCAGTCGCACCTTGGCCTTCTACAACGACGAGCTCTATCTGCGCGGCAAAGACGGCGTGCTGGCCAAGATCGATGTCCCCAACAGTGCGCAAAAAATGGTGTTCCGCGAATGGCTGCTGCTGGAGCTGCGGCAGCCGTGGACGGTCGGCGAACACACCTGGCCGGCTGGGGCGCTGATTGCCACTGAGTTCGATGCGTTCATGGTGGGCAAGGGCGAGTTCAACG
>JBBQQV010000497.1:0-2174 GCA_038215505.1 Lysobacterales bacterium | reverse complement strand
GGACACGTCGTTGCCATCGTCCTCACCAGCCGCCAGCCTCCGCTCGATCTGCCCGACGGCTGTATGAGCATTGATGCCTACCCCGCCGCGGCGCTCATCGAGCACGCCGAGCGCATCATCAGCGCGGCGGGATTCAACGTGCTGCGCGACACCGCCCGCGTGCGCGACCGGCAACGCATCCTGCCGTTTCCACGCCGCTTCGATGACCAGTTCGAACGCGCACGGCGCGTGCGTTCCGAGCGTCTGCCGAGTACCGATGGAATGCACTGACATCGGGACGGCGGGGCTCGACCCGCCATCTGGCATTGCGGTGAGGCAGATGGCGGGCCAAGGCCAGCCCTATTGCTGGCTTTTTTTTGCGTCAATCGACCCGTTTTATCGAGTTGGCGGCAAGCGCCGCCAACTCGCTGACGATCCCGATGATCACGGCGAGCACAATCAAGGTCTCGACGAGCGTGAAGCCCCGTGGGGAGCGGTTGAAGCGGCGCATGGAATTTCCTCTTGAGGCAAAACGTGACGACGGCGAGGGGAGACGGCGTGCTTTCACTGGCCCCTTACCCAGTGCACTCAAGCGATGCGGGCGAAAGGGCAGAGCCATCCGCCGGTCCGCCTTGAGCTTGGAGTAAGGCACCGTGATGCCATGCGGGGGAATCCAGCGCGGCGGCGTCAGCTGACAGGTCGCGCCATAGCGCTTCCAGCATGCGCAGCTTTTCGACTAGGGAGAGATTTTCGATTGCGAACATGGCGTGTTCTCCTGTGCGGGCGCCCTAGCGCGGGGTTGCGCGCGCATTCTCGAGCTGGGCACCGTTGCCAGTGTAGACGCGTGAAGCACAGCCGCGCGAAACCGCAGCCCTCCGTGTTCGCGACGCTGGACGACGTCGCGGTTTTTCGAAGTGCTGGGTGGCGTCGCAGAAACCCGCGGACTGTTACCCCCGCGCCGCCGCCAACGCCGCATTGAACGTCGCACTCGGCCGCATCACCGCCTTGATCATCTCCGGATCCGCGATGTAGCTGCCGCCGATGCCGGTGGGCTTGCCCTGGATCTCGGCCAGCTCCTGCAGGATGGTCTCTTCGCTGTCGGTCAGCGTCTTGGCCAGCGGGGCGAAGTGGGTCTGTAGTTCAGGGTCGGCGGTTTGCGCGGCGAGCTCCTGCGCCCAGTACATGGCGAGGTAAAACTGGCTGCCGCGGTTGTCGAGTTCACCGGTGTTGCGCGAGGGCGACTTGTCAAAATCGAGCAGCTTGCCGGTGGCGGCGTCGAGTGTCTTCGCCAGCAGCTTGGCGCGCTCGTTGTTGGTCTTGAAGCCCAAGTCCTCAAGCGAAACGGCCAGCGCGAGAAACTCGCCGAGCGAATCCCAGCGCAGGTGGTATTCCTCCACCAGCTGCTGCACGTGCTTGGGCGCGGAGCCGCCGGCGCCGGTCTCGTACATGCCGCCGCCGGCCATCAACGGCACGATCGACAGCATCTTGGCGCTGGTGCCGAGCTCCATGATCGGGAACAGGTCGGTCAAGTAGTCGCGCAGAATGTTGCCGGTGACCGAGATCGTGTCCAACCCACGCACCACACGCTCCAGCGTGTAACGCATTGCGCGCACCTGCGACATGATCTGGATGTCCAGGCCCTTGGTGTCGTGATCCTTGAGGTAGGTTTGTACTTTCTTGATCAGCTCGTTCTCATGCGGGCGGTACGGATCAAGCCAGAACAGGGTCGGCATGCCGGAATTGCGGGCGCGGGTGACGGCGAGTTTCACCCAATCACGGATCGGCGCGTCCTTGACTTGGCACATACGCCAGATGTCACCCACGTCGACGTTCTGCACCAGCAGCACGTCACCGCTGGCGCTATCGACAATCCGCGCTTCGCCCGCTTCCGGGATCTCGAAGGTCTTGTCGTGCGAGCCGTATTCCTCGGCTTGCTGCGCCATCAGGCCGACATTGGGCACGGTGCCCATGGTCACCGGGTCGAAATTGCCGTTGGTCTTGCAGAAGTTGATCACTTCTTGATAAATGCGGGCGAAGGTGCTTTCCGGAATGACTGCCTTGGTGTCCTTGGTAAGACCATCGGCACCGTACATCTTCCCCCAGAGGCGGATCATTGCAGGCATCGAGTCATCGACGATGACGTCGTTGCGTGCAAGCAAATTGTTGATGCCCTTTCCCGAGTCGACCATCGCCAG
>JBBQQV010000496.1:0-2194 GCA_038215505.1 Lysobacterales bacterium | reverse complement strand
CGATCCCTCGCATCATTCTGTCGCTGTGTCTGTTGCTCGGCATGCCGTGGCTGCTGCTGGGCCTGCGCGACAAGCGTGCGCGCTACGTACAGACGCTGACTGCCCTTGCCGGCGCAGGCTTGCTGCTGTCGGCAGTGTCGCTGCCGCTGGCGCTGTTTTTCGCTGACTTGCCTGTGTTTGTGCCAGGCTCCAAGCCAACGCCTGAGCAAGCCATGTTCAGCCTGATCACCCTGACCATGCTGAGTTGGAAGCTGGTGATCAGCGGCCACATTTTTCGCCACGCGCTGGATTGGCCGCGCTTGCCGGCGATGCTGCTGGTGTTCGGGCTGTTTCTGTTGGAACTTGGTCTTGACAGCGTGTTGATCGGCGCTCCGCGCTAACCATGAAGGTCCACGTCCTTGGCATCTGCGGCACCTTCATGGGCGGCTTGGCCGCGTTGGCGCGTGAGTTAGGTGATGAAGTAGCCGGCAGCGATACGGCGGTTTACCCGCCAATGAGCACGCAGTTGCAGGCGCTGGGGATCGAACTCTGCAGCGGATACGCAGCCGCGAACATCGCCACGGATGTACAGCAAGTGGTGATCGGCAATGCCCTGTCCCGCAGCAATCCCGCGGTTGAACACGTGCTTGATGCAGGTTTGAACTACACCTCCGGCGCGCAATGGCTTGCCGAACGGGTGTTGCCGGGTCGCAAGGTGTTGGCGGTAGCGGGCACCCACGGCAAGACCACTACCAGCGCCCTGCTCGCGCACATTATTGATGCCTGCGGCGGCGCTCCGGGCTTTCTGATTGGCGGCGTGCCGGGCAATTTTCCGGTCTCGGCTCGGCTTGGCAGCGGGCAGACTTTTGTGCTTGAAGCCGACGAATACGACACTGCGTTTTTCGACAAGCGCAGCAAGTTTGTTCACTACCGGCCGCGCATTGCCATTCTCAATAATCTTGAGTTCGATCACGCCGATATTTTTGCCGATCTGGCGGCGATCAAGACCCAATTCCATCACTTGATTCGCACCGTGCCAAGCGCTGGTCGCCTGATCGTCAACGGCGAAGACGCGGCGCTGGCCGAGGTGTTGGCCATGGGCTGTTGGACGCCGGTGGAGCGTTTTGCGATCGGTCCCTGCGTGGATCCCAAGGTCGTGCCGCAATGGCAGGCTCAGCTCATCCATGCCGATGGTTCAGCGTTTCGCCTGTTGCGACATGGCGATGTGGTCGGCGATGTGGGTTGGTCGATGCTCGGTCGGCACAGCGTCATGAATGCGTTGGCCGCCGTGGCAGCCGCCCATGCCGCCGGATTCGAGGTCCGCGCTGCACTCGCCGCATTGACGGATTTTCGCGGCCCCAAGCGACGCATGGAGTTGCTCGCCGAGCACGCTGGCATACGGGTGTTTGATGACTTTGCCCATCACCCCACCGCCATTCAAACCACGCTGGCCGGTTTGCGCGCAGGCGGTCGCCGACGGGTGGTGGTGGCACTGGAGCCGCGCAGCAATTCGATGCGTTTGGGTGCGCATTCCGCGCAGCTCGCGCCGTCGATGGCGGATGCGGACCTAGTCGTCATGCTGCGTCGCGCCGAGTTGCCATGGGATGCCAGCGCCGTTGTCGCCGCCTTGCAAGGTGAAGGCGTCGCCGTTGCCACCGTGGATGCGTTGCTAGCCGAACTGGAAGCGCGCGTGCGCAGCGGCGATGACGTCGTTTTCATGTCAAATGGAGGATTTGAGGGTGCGCCCGCGCGCTTTGCGGCCATGGTGGCTGCGCGCGACTGATGTGCGCTCCGGGCTAGAGCGAGGCTTTCCAAATGAAGGCAAATGAACTGCCATTGTTTCCACTGCACACGGTGCTGTTTCCCGGCGGCGAGCTGCAGCTGCGCATTTTTGAAACGCGCTATCTCGATATGGTCCGAATGTGCACCCGCGAGCAGCGGCCATTCGGCGTGTGCCTGTTCCTGGATGCCGACGAGGATGTTTTTCCGGCGCGTCCAGCCGCCTTGGGCACTGCCGCCAGCATCATCGATTTCAACACCTTGCCCGACGGCATGCTCGGCATCCGTTGCGAAGGCGGTCAGCGTTTCCACGTCGAGCGCACCAAGGTTCGTGACAACGGTCTGATCGTCGCTGAAGTCGAATTTATCGACGACGACGCGGAAGCCTCGGTCCGCCCCGAGCACGCCCTGCTGGTGCAACTGCTGGAGCACATAC
>JBBQQV010000495.1:0-2197 GCA_038215505.1 Lysobacterales bacterium | reverse complement strand
GTTGCGCAGAATGGGGCTCGGCTTTGACAAACTGTCAGTTGCTCGAGTCCATCAGAAGCGGGTTGACAGGCTCAAAGCAGTCCTTTGGCGCCATAGTTCCCTCAAAAAACCCCTCAAAAACAAGCTGAAAGCGCTCCCTAGCATCGTAAACCTCTTCCCTGCGGACGTTGCGTATCTCACACCCATCATTTGGATCGAAGTGGTAGCAGAACTTCGCCGAGCAGTCGCTGAAGATCTTGAACACTCGCCAGTGAGGCTCACGGCTAGGAGGATCGCTGCAGAGCCGGTGGAGTGCCAACTCTAAGAGCCAGTACTGCTGGCAGCACCAGAACCCCTCCTCATGGAGCCTGCCCCCGAACGACATATCGTCATTCTCGGGGCACCAAGGGAAATTCCTAGCAATGACAGGTGATGCATCCATAAGCACTCAACCCCTACATATCGTGCTTAAACATCTCAAACTGCCTTGCCGCGTAATCCCGCCAGCGTTGCCGCAGCGGTTCGCGGGCAGACGGGTCGGCTGGTACTACTTCTAGCACGCGCTCGCAGCGGCCGGCAAAAGCGGCGTCGCGCAAGTTGATGACCAGCGGGCGGTCGGGGGCATCTAGGTCGGGAGTGGCGATCAGGATCGGGGTGAGTTCGTCGTCTTCATCGCGGCCGGCGATCTGGTGCGGCAAATAGACCGCTTCTCCGAATGCCCACAACGCATCGTCCACCGCTTCTGCTTGGGCGCCGTCGCGAGCCAGAATCAGCACTGGTTTCCCCGTGTCATACGCGCGCCGAGTCAACTCGCAGACCAGTTGGATGGGGTCGGCGAGAAAACGGGGTTTGGCGATTACGTAAAAGTCGGCGCGCATGGGTGTGGGTCGAGATACTGCTTTTTTAAGCCTGCTGGGACCGATTGCCCCGAAAAAACTGCGCGAAATCGCGCCGGGTTTCGCTGATGAACAGGATTCGGCACATGTCCCGCGCCGATCTTTGCTGTTGTGGGAGCGCCGGAAGGCGCGATGCTCCTCTGCGTGAATGAGCAATCGCGGCTTCCGCCGTTCCCACAGGTGCTGCGTACATGCTCGTGTTCATGGGTAGGTATCAATGACTGCGGCGAACAGTGTTGGGTTGGATCGAGTTGCAGTTCCAATTCCACGACAGGTTCCAAATAGACGCCCCGGCCCCCAGCCCCGCTCTTGAAGCCCGCTCTCAATCCGACCCAATCCGCTCCAACAACCACTGCACCAACAACCCTACTGGCCGTCCCGTCGCATAGCCTTTGCGGCCTTCGTCCCAGCCTGAGCCGGCGATATCCAGGTGCGCCCAGCGCTGACCTTCGGTAAAGCGCGACAGGAAGCAGCCGGCAGTGATCGCGCCGCCCCATTTGCTGCCGATATTGGCCATGTCGGCGAACGCGGAGTCGAGGCCGGATTGGTACTCGTCCCATAGCGGCAGGCGCCAGGCGCGGTCGCCGGCGATGTCGCCCGCGTTCAGCAGTTCGTTGGCCAGATCATCGTGCTTGCTCATCAAGCCGCTGGCGTGTTTGCCCAGCGCGACCACGCAAGCACCGGTGAGGGTGGCGACGTCGATCAAGGCAGCGGGCTCAAACCGCTGCGCGTAGGTCAGCGCGTCGCACAGAATCAAGCGGCCCTTGGCATCGGTGTTGAGCACTTCGATAGTCTTGCCGGACATCGATGTGAGTACGTCAGACGGCCGGTAGCTGGCACCGTCGGGCATGTTCTCGACCGCGGCCACCACGACCACCAGATTGACCGCCAACTTGGCCTCGACTGCGGCGCGGAAGGTGCCAAGCACGGTGGCTGCGCCGCACATATCAAACTTCATTTCCTCGATGCCGCCGGCGACTTTGAGGTTGAGGCCGCCGGAATCAAAGGTGATGCCCTTGCCCACCAACACAAATGGCTTGGCGTCGCCGCCAGCCCGGTATTGCAAGACGATGAGTTTGGGCGGATTGGCCGAGCCACGCGCCACCGCCAGCAGCGAGCCCATGCCGAGCGCGGCCATCTGATCGCGATCCAACACTTCACAACTGACGCTGCTGTGTCCCGCCGCCAAGGCTTCGGCCTGTGCGGCTAGGTAGGCGGGATCACAAATGTTCGGCGGCAAATTGCCGAGCTCGCGAGCGAAAATCACGCCGGACGCAATGCCAACCGCTTGCTCGAGCACGGCTTGCTGCTCGTTGCTGCCT
>JBBQQV010000494.1:0-2201 GCA_038215505.1 Lysobacterales bacterium | reverse complement strand
GTGATCGACTTGCCGTCGAGCGCGCCCAATGTTTGCAGAAGTTCAGTGGCGGCAGCCATCGCCCCCGGCGGTGGCGTGTCGACGAAGCACAACTCACTGCTGCCCCAAGCAGCCAGCTCCAACGCCAATCCTGCCAGCTCGACTTGGCCCATCTCGGCGCGCCGCTGCGGTTCGAGGCGTTGCGACTGCGGCCACAGACGGATGCACCAGCCCGCCGCAACACGCCCCGCGCGGCCAGTGCGCTGATCGGCCGACGCTTGCGAAATGGTGACTGTGCTCAAGCGTGAGAATCCGGAGTTCGGGTCATAGCGCGGCTCGCGCGCCTGGCCGCTGTCGATCACCACGCGAACACCCGGCAGCGTGACCGAACTCTCAGCCACGTTGGTCGCCAACACTACCCGCCGACGGCCATTCGGATCGGCGCGCAATACGGCGGCCTGCTGCTCGACCGGCAACTCGCCGTGCAGCGCCAGCACCTCGGCATCAACCTGCTCAAGCAAACGCTGCAAGCGCGCGATCTCGCGTTGGCCAGGCAGAAATACCAGCACATCGCCGGCATGCTCGGCTAAGGCCAAGCGCACCGCACGCTGCACCTGCGCCTCATCGCGCTCGCCACGTGCTGCCGCAAGGTGACTGATCTGCACCGGAAAGCTGCGCCCCATTGATACCAGCTGGCGCGCATCAATCAAGCGCGCCAAGCGCTCACCATCGAGCGTCGCCGACATCACCACGATGCGCAGATCCGGCCGCAGCTGCGCCTGCACATCCAGCGCCAAGGCCAGCCCCAGATCCGCGCTCAGATGACGTTCGTGGAACTCGTCAAACAGCAGCGCCGCGACGCCCTCCAGACTGGGATCATCCTGGATCATCCGGGTCAGGATGCCCTCGGTGACGACCTCGATGCGGGTACGCGCCGAGCTGCGATTGTCGAAACGGATGCGATAGCCGATGGTTTCGCCGACCGCCTCACCGCATTGTTCGGCCATGAAACTCGCCGCCGCACGCGCGGCGACGCGGCGCGGCTCCAACATCAGGATGCGTTGCTCACCACGCCACGGGGCCGCCAACAGCGCCGGCGGCACGCGGGTGGTTTTGCCCGCGCCGGGCGGCGCCTCAAGCACTAGGCGCGGGTGCTCGGCCAAGCTGCGCAGAATGTCCGGCAGCAGCGAATCAATGGGAAGTGGCGCGCCGTCCATGACGAGAGGGTAGCGGATTGAACTTGCCGACTGCGCTGCGGGCGGTCGCTACGCCGACCTGAGTGGTCGACGTAGCGCTGGAGTCGCCAAGCCTGACAATGTGTCGTGTGCGTCAGCGGCGCTGGACTGTCCAGCAACCAAGTTCACGATTCCGTTCGTGCTGATGCTTCGACAGGCCCGTCCTGAGCCTGTCGAATTGCTCAACACGAACGGATCCCTCGAAAACACGCCTTCGCGGAAGCCTCAGTGCTTGGCGCGACGTGCAACCAATTGCGCTTCCAGCTTCTCACGCGCCGCGTTCAAGCGATCCTGGCTTGCCTTGCTGCGGGTGCTGGCTTTGCCATCGGCAATTGCCACGCTGGTGACTGGCAGACCCTTGTTCACCGCGCCTTTCGCCTTGCGACTCGGGCCCGTGCCTTCTTCAACAAAGGTACGGCTGGCGCTACGGAAGCCGCGCGCGGGGAAGAACACGGTGGGATTGGTACCACGCGTGTAAACCGCGATCTCGCCTTCAAACTGGTTGGTGCCGAGTTCGACAAAATAGCTGGCAAACGTGCTGGCCGAGTTCTCCACCACGATGACGTGAGTGCGGTCGGCCGGCACGTACTCGCCGATGGCGTAACGCAGGTCGAGGTCAGTGTTGCTGCAGAAGCCACCGAGGCTTTCCGCCGGTCGGCAGCCATCAACGAAGTCGCCTTGAGCATCGAAATCGAGGTTGTCGAAAATCAGCACGTCACCGAAGTAGGCCGCCGCACCCTGCGCGGTGCCACTGTAGTCAAGTACCGCCTGCCACTCGCCCATCAGCCGGGTGAGATTGGCTGAAACACCGGGCAAACGCTGCTCGTCTTCTGGCCGTTTGAAGTAGAAGCGGAAGCGCTCGATGGCCGTGGTGCGGCCGCCGATGGTCAGCGTCGCCCGCGCCGGGTCGGTGGCATTGAAGGCGATGCGAATGGCACCGCCGCTGCCAAGTTGTGGGCTGACCGGACGAAATGGACAACCGAGGCA
>JBBQQV010000493.1:0-2207 GCA_038215505.1 Lysobacterales bacterium | reverse complement strand
TCGCACCCCGGCGATCGCCGCACACGCTACCGCCTGCAGCTTGTGTGCGGCAAGTCCTAGCCCGCATATTTCATGAATTCGCGCGATGATCGCGCAGGATATTGTTCGCGCAAGGGATTTTCCGAAGGAGCATCGTATCGGGCCATACGACCGACTGAGGAAAATCCCTTGCGCGGACAAGAGACAAGCGAGTGCGCGTGAGATTCATGAAATATGCGGGCTAAGTCCGGGCTAGACCCGCCCCCTGCTCAGAAAACGTAACGTGCTTCCAGCTTGAGTTGATGGCCGCCGGCCTGTGGTGGCTCACCTTCTGCGGCGGCGGCCGGGCGTTCGCTGTCTAGGCAAAGATATTCAATGCCGACGCGCCATTGCTCGAACTGCCGCAGCGCGGCCAATGTCAGCGCGCGGCCTCGCTCGTCGTTGATTTCAGCGATCGACTTGTCGATGTCGTCAATGGCAAAGGCTTCCACGCGCACGCTGTAACGCCACGGGTCTGCACCAAAACTTGCCAACCAGTAGCCGGTCGTCATGTCGATGTTGGCGTTCGGGCGGCCGGTCGGGCCCATACGGGTGTTGCCGTGCATGAGTTCGGCAGCATGGCCCCAGCCCTCGCCGAGCGCGTTGTATTCCCAGCCGGCGGTCAAGAAACGGGTTTGCCACGAATACTCACCGCGATACAGATTGCGATCGCCGCGCGTGCTGACAGCGCTTAGCTGCCACAGACTGCGGTCACTGCTGAAACGGCTGCGCGCGGCGAAGCCGGTGCGGCCATCAAGATCACTCCCGAATGGCTTGCTGCCTGCGGCGTTCTGCTCGCCAAAGATGGTCGGATCGGAAAGCGAAGCAAGCGGCGGCAACGGCAGAGTTTCGCCGAAGTAGCTCACCCGGTCGTGCAGCGCAAAACCTCGCCACGCCAGCAGCGCGCCACTGGCGTCGTTGTTCTGAAACGCGGTGATGCCGAGATCAATCTGATTGCCGGACGTCAAATTTCGACGTAAACGCAAGTCGGCACCCAGTGGCCGAAACTCCTCACCCATCCAGCTATTGAGCGCCGAATGGGTCAGCGTGTAAGGGCTGACCCAGAGCGGGTCGATGTTCTCCAGCGACGTAGGTAAGAAAAACTGTCCTAGTCGCAGCTGCACCCGGCTCTCGTCAAACGCCCAACGGCGGTCGATAAATGCCTCAACCACGCCAAGATTCCTGCCTTTGCTGTGTTGGTCGGCGCGCGCTCCCAAATGCACACGCGCCGACCAGCTGGAGCTTGCTGTATAGCTGATTTCGACACGTGTCTCGCCACCCAGTGCAGCGGAGGCCCCATCACCATCGCCACCCAGCAATCGCCCAAAACCGGCATCGATCCAACTCACTGGCGCATTCGTCCCGCTGGCACGCGCGGCAACAAAACCTCGCACCGCAACCTCCGCCTCGGCGGGCACGCTTAGCGGGCACAACAGCAAAAGCAATGCGAGGTGTGGCGATCGGATGGGGCGAGGTTGAGTCACGGTCAGGCGAGCGCTGGCTTTCACGAGTTCCGCGCAATCGTAGCGCTTTTGTCTGCCGAAAAAAATGAGAGATAGGCCGCGCTGGTGCAAACGACACCCCAGCCTTGCACCGCGCCGAGGAAGCACGCGCGATGCCTTGCGCACCTCGCGCGACTGGGGCGGTGCGACCGAGCGAAGCGAACGCCTAGCCGCGAAGCGGCCGTGCTCGCACATCCATGTGCTCGCACATTCGCGCCTTTCCCGCGAGCTCGGCTCCGCTGCTCGGTGCGAGCCCAGTGGGCACTGAAGAGCGAAGATGACGAGCAAGCGCAACAGCAGAAAGGCAAGATCGAGAGCCTCGCTGCTCAAGTTCCAAACAGAATGCAACGCAACACGCAGGTGCGGATGGCGCTGGAGGTTTTGTTGGCGCTGGCCAGGGTGTGTCTGCTGATTGGCGCCAGCGTGGTGGTCGGCAGTCTGCTGGTCACCCGCAAGCAGGCCACCACCCGGCCCTGAAAGCTATCGTCCGCAGTGCGCGCAAACAACACTCGCTGGGACGCCAGTACCCGCGCCGGATCTGATCAGGGTTCGGGTTGCACGCCAGGGTTGGAGCGCTGGCCTCAGCGCCCGGCAGGGTCAGTGCCCGGCGCCCACCTCGGCATCCGGCTTGACCGCCAAGATCGCCGCCATGAACTGTGCGTGGATGCGCGCCAGGGCAGCGGGCGT
>JBBQQV010000492.1:0-2209 GCA_038215505.1 Lysobacterales bacterium | reverse complement strand
GCCGCGTCTGATGATGGCAGTGGCAATCGCGAGACCGAAGATGGCGGCCGACTGCTTCGCGACAACATCTACGGCAGCATTGAGGAAGACGCGGTACGCCGCGATTTCACCGCCAACGCGCTGTTCTACGCCATTGAAGATTTTTCGGTGCGCGATTTTGTCGGTGGCTTTGCCGATGTCGAACGGCGGGTTTTGCGCCTGATTGGCGAGCCCGATGATCGCTATCGCGAAGATCCGGTGCGCATGCTGCGGGCGGTGCGGCTGGCGGCCAAGCTTGACTTCAGCATCCATCCGGCGACCGCCGAGCCAATTCCTCGATTGGCCGGGCTGTTGCAGGAGTCATCCAGTGCACGCCTGTTTGACGAGTCACTGAAGCTGTTTCTCGCTGGACACGCTGAGGCAGGCTTTATCGGGCTTGAGAAATACGGTTTGCTCGACGTGGTGTTGCCGGATGCAGCACGCGCGATCAAAAACGATGCCAGTGGCTTGTGCCGCAAGTTGGTGCTGTGTGCCCTGCGCAATACCGATTTGCGGGTGCGTGAGGACAAGCCGGTTACGCCCACTTTCCTGTTCGCTGCGTTGCTGTGGCCGGCCTATGCGGATGCGTTACAGCGCATGTTGCTTGACGGTTTTGAGCTCGCGGTCGCCGAGCAACGCGCAGCGGATCGAGTGCTCTTGAAGCAAGTCGAACGGATCGCCATTCCGCGTCGGTTTGGCTCGCCAATGCAGGAGATCTGGTGGATGCAGTCGCGGTTTTCGGTGCGCCAGCGCAAACGGGTGACGCGTTTTCTCGCCCACCCACGCTTTCGCGCTGCGTTTGATTTTCTCGAGTTGCGCGCCATGGTGGTGCCCGGCTTGGTGGAAGAAGTCGCGTTTTGGCGCGAGGCGCAAGGCTTGGGTGCTGACGAGCTTGCCGAGCGGCTGGCGACGGTGGTGACGGCAGCCTTGCCGGCCGGTCCTCGCCAGCGACCACGCCGTCGGCGCAAAGCGGTTGCGCCTGTCAGCGAGTAGTTCGGATCAATGCCTGAACAGCCTGTGGCAGACATACAAAGGGCGTTTGTGGGTCTGGGCGCCAATATCGGTGAGCCAGTGGCACAGCTGAAAAGCGCATTGAGCGAGTTGGCGCGGCTGCCCGAGTCGAGCTTGCTCAGAGTTTCCAGTTTTTATCGGTCGCCGCCGTGGGGCATCGAAGCGCAGCCACCCTTCGTCAATGCGGTGGCGGAACTGGCGACGTCACTATCGCCCGAGCAGTTGATGGCGTCGTTGTTGAGCATCGAACACGCGGCGGGGCGAGAGCGTTCGATGCGCTGGGGGCCGCGAGTTCTCGACCTTGATCTGCTGGTGTTTGGTGACTTCATCATTGATCGGCCGGGCCTGCGTGTACCGCATCCGTACCTGCATCAGCGGGCCTTTGTGCTCGTGCCGTTGGCTGAAATTGCACCCGACCTCATGGTGCCTGGCTTGAGCTCGGCAGTGGCGTTGTTACAGGCCGTGGATTGTGCCGGGATCAAGTCGCTTGCGGCCCTGTCGCCCTAAGTCCGACAGACTGCTAACCCCGGTTGCTTGATGAATTGGCGCGATGATCGTGTGGGCGCGTGCAATTCAGGAAACATTCGGGCTAGGCTAGGGCTTGTTCGTTGCGCACGCCTTGCTATGTACACCGCAGATTTTCCGCGCGTGCCTGTCACTGTCCCCGGGCTCCGACGCATGAAGGTGGAAGGCATTCGCATCGCGATGCTGACCGCATATGACGCCAGTTTCGCTGCCTGCATGGATGCAGTCGGTGTCGATATTGTTTTGGTGGGTGATTCGTTGGGCATGGTGGTTCAGGGCCATTCCAGCACCCTGCCGGTCACCGTCGAACATATGGTCTACCACTGCGCCGCGGTTGCGCGCGGTTTGCAGCGTGCCTTGCTGCTGGCGGATCTGCCGTTCCAAAGCTACGCCACGCCATCGCGAGCATTGAAGTCGGCCAGCCAATTGTTGGCGCAGGGCGGTGCCGCGATGGTCAAGCTGGAAGGCGCGGGCCCCGTGCTTGAAAGCATCCGCTTTCTTACCGCGCGCGATATTCCCGTGTGCGCGCACTTGGGGCTGACGCCGCAGTCGGTGCACAAGCTGGGCGGCTACCGTGTGCAGGGTCGCGAGGCGGCCGTGGCCGCACAACTTCGCGCCGATGCAGAGGCGGTAGTGGCCGCAGGCGCGGACCTGC
>JBBQQV010000491.1:0-2348 GCA_038215505.1 Lysobacterales bacterium | reverse complement strand
AGGCGATGTCACTGTGATGCACTCGATGCAGCCGCCACAACCAGGGCAAGCGGTGGAAAGCCCGGTGTTGCCAATAGATCGCCAAATCCAGCAGCAACAACGCCAGCACCCCTTCGATCCACAGCGGCCATTGCAACCCGCCGAACAGGCCGCCGCCAGCGGCCTCGATCCTCACTGCCAATGCAACCGCCAACAGCGGAAACGCCAGCCGCAGCAGCAAGCTGCCGATCACGACCAGGCCCACATTGCTGAGCAGGCGGCGGTCGACACGGCCATCGCCACGCAAGGCGAAGCGGCGTTGCAAACCCCACAACGCAAGCCCGGCAAAGGCAAATGCCGACAACCGCAGCGGACCCTCGACGGCAACCAAGTCAGCGGCATTCATGCGCTAACGCCTGCAGCCAGCAGCTCGCGGCTGAAGTCCAGCAGCTGTGCTTGCGCGGGCGAAGGCAGCGCAAGCGAATGCAGCGCGCGCACCACTTCCGGCACGTCGTCGGCGTGGTCCACATCCGCCAGCTCTCGCAACTCAAGCCAATCGCCATGTCGCTGCATTCGCTGGCGAAATTCGCAGGCGGTGCCGGCTTGGCTGTACTCCACCGCCGTCCAATCAGCCAACGGCAAAGCGCGATTGGCACCGATCAGCCAGAAGCCGCCATCGCTGGCCGGGCCGAGCACCAGCCGAGGCTCAGCGGCACACAGCCATTGCTCGGCACGCAGCAAGTCAGTCGCTGCGAGTTGCGGCGCGTCCGCTCCGATCAAGATGCCACGACCGTGTCGTGCGACCAGCTCCGTGTGCACCGCTGCCATCCGCTGGCCGAGCCCACCTGTGCCTTGGGAAAGAACCGGCAGAGCGGCCCAGTGCAAATCATCCAATGCCTGCGCTTCAGCGACCGCCCAGTAGACGGTCGCCGCGCAAGCCAACGAGAATTGCTTGGCAACGCTGGCCGTGGCTGCCGCGGCGGCGGCATACCAAGCCAGGGCCGCGCGCTCGCCGATGCCGGCCGCAAGCCGCGTCTTGATCGGCGAATGCCCAGGCGTTTTGACGAAGATGGCAAGTGCACCACTCATCCAAGTGCACCACTCACCGCTGAGCCGCTGAAAATTGGCGTGCCTGCGACCACGTCAGGCGCAGATGTTTCGCGGTGGTTTGCCACCAGCCTTGCTCGTTGTATTTGCGCGCGCTGGTCGACAGTTGCGCGCGCAGTGGACGCAATGGCACGCGGGCCCGGCGCGCCGCCCAGACCAAGGCGTGGTCTTCACCGCCCGCCAGTTGCTCGGCGAATCCGCCCAGTTGATTGAACACGACACGCGGCAGCAACAGTCCTTGGTCGCCAAACGGCAGCCGTAACACATGGCTGCGCAACCATGCGCCACAGGCATTGACGCGCATCGCCGCGCCGCCGTCGTGAAAGTGCAGATTGAAGTAGGCCAGCGCGGGCTCATCAGCGAGGCGCTCGATGGCGCGCAAAGCAGAGGCATCAAATCGGCTATCCGCGTGCAAAAACCATAACCAAGGTTGCGTGGTCGCCGCGGCACCCGCATTCTGCTGCCGGCCGCGACCAGCAGGCCCATAGATAACTTGCACGCTAGGCGCGGCCATCGCTGTGCTCTGCGCGTCACCCGCAGCCATCGACAGCACCACGTGCGTGGCCGCCGGCATGCCGGCGAGCAACGGCATCAACCCACACCACGCCGTGTCATCCGGCCCCACCGGAATCACCACTGCGAGCTCGCCCAGCTTCGGCATGGCTTCAGCAGCAGCCGAAGTTGGCGGCAGGCGTGGCGGCGACCTGTGCGCAGTCTGACCGGCCAAAATACTGGCTGCTGTCAACGCGGAACTGAAAGTGTCTGCCGCAGCGTGTGGTGCTCAACATGACCGCGTGGTTGCCATTGGCCGGCGTGCGTGCGAGCACGACCAGCAGCCGGAGCAAGCTCACGGCGGTGAAGCCGCCGCGCTGGCCGAGTTCAGCGACCAGTCGTAATCAAGAAACGCAAATTCAAGCTCGCCCGCGCGGATGCGTTGTTGAACGGCTAAGTCAGCGCTGAACTGCGCCGCGTACTGAGCCAGGAATGCGGCCGGCGGCGAAAGCGCACTTGCCTTGGCGGTGAAGTCGTCGGCGTACCAGTCGAACAGCTTGGAGATTTCCAATGTTTTGCCATCTGCGCTCACCCGATTGCGGCTGCGGTCACCGAGAAAACGCATGGTCTGATCGTCGAGTTGCGCGTCCAACTCATCGAACGTGTAGGCCTCGGGACGCAGCGCAGGACAGCCGATGGAAGCGCAGTTGACCGCGAAATGGATACGCGGCTCGGCAAAATCGGGGGCGCCGCGCAGGAGCCCGTGCTCA
>JBBQQV010000490.1:0-2356 GCA_038215505.1 Lysobacterales bacterium | reverse complement strand
AAAGGTCAGGCGGCGGAAGTCTTCGACCGGGATGATGGGGTCGTCGGCGGCGGTGAGGATGCTGCTCGGCACTTGCATCGCAGCGAGCCGATCATCGGCTAGCGAATAACCTTCGAGGTAGCGCTCGAGGGTGCCGAAATCGGTGTGCTGTTCGACCAGTTGGCGGGTGAGTCCACGCAGGTTCTGCCCTCGCTCCCAGTCCTCTCGCCGATACTGTTTTGGAAACAGGACGGCTTTGCGACGCAGCGAACCTCGCCACTTTTTCAGGAAGTACGCCTCGTAAAACCACAGCGCGGTTTCGATGGAGGCCAGACCAGCTGCCGGGCTGATCACCGGACACACAGCCACCGCATGAACCAGCGGGATGCCAGCGGCAGGCGCGCGCAAGGCGATCCGCAGCGCGAAGTTGCCTCCCAACGAATAGCCAACCACGGCCATCGGCAGATCCACGAAGCGCTTGGCGAGTGCACCCACGGCACCGACGACTTCATCGATGCGATTGGAATGAAACAGTCCGTCATTCAGATGATGGGTATCGCCGTGATCGCGCATGTTGAGGCGAAATACGTCAAAGCCTTCATCCAGCAAATGGACGCCGGTGTGCAGCAGATAGGTCGACTGCGCGCTGCCCTCCCAACCGTGCAAGAGCACCGCGAGTCCGCGCGCCCGCGCCAAAGCATGTTGGCTGGTATGAAAGCCCTGCAGACGGACACCTTCACCGCATTCGAGAAGGATCTCCTGCGCTGGCGCTTCCAGCCCCACACGCCGGCGCCGCGACAGCGCGCGTCGAAGTGAACTGGAGGCCAGCACCGATTGAACATGCGGGTTGCGCAAAAAGCGTGGCGGCAGGAACGGCGGCGGGCTCACGTGGCGGCTCGTTGGCTTATCCGACGTTCAATTGCGACTGGCCATGGCCACTTGGATGCGTTCGCGACAACGCTCTGCTAACCAGCGCCGACCTTGGTCACCCGCTTCCAGTGGTTCCAGAAAATGAACTTCGGCGACTCGGCTGGGTTCCCCCAGCAAGCGCAGGAAGTTCTGCAGGAAGTTTTCGCCCGGCCCGAAGGCAACGCTGGCCTGGCCGCTGCCGTGTTCACCGAAGCGCAGCGCGACGGGTTGCACTGTGGTGACCGCGAGCACGGCTGGTTGAAAGATGCGCGCATGAAAGGGCCCCAGGGTCAGCCCATCGGTGGTGCGGCCTTCCGGGAACACGCCGACCGACTCGCCCTGCTGCAAGCGCTCCACCATCTGGTGCATCACGCCGTTGAGCGATTCGTTATTGCCGCGATGGTGGTAGATGGTGCCGGCGCGACTCGCCAACCAGCCAATCAAAGGCCACCGGCTGATCTCACTCTTGGCGACAAAACCCACCACTTTCTGGCTGTGCATCAACTCGATGTCAATCCACGACACATGATTGGCCACGAACATCGCCGGCCCGCGCACCGGCGTGCCGATGCGGCGCAACTTGAAGCCGAAAATGCGCAACAACACGCCCGACCACGCGCGAATCACGCGATGATCCACGCGCTCGCCAGCCACCCGCCAACGTTGGGTAAGCGGGTTGATGCAAATCAACGTAAGCGGTAACGCCAGCGCCAAGTGGACCAGCAGAAACGGAAGCCGCACCGCATATCGCAGCGGCCGCAGCACGTCGCGCGCAGGCGGAGCGAGGTCGGAAATCGAGTTCATTGCAGCAACATTACGCATCTCGCTAGAGCAAAGCACCCAACCCGTGCATATCGACTCACACTTGGCTCATGCTTTTTTTGGTTGATCAACTCGCTTGTATTCAATCGAAGTGACGTCTTGACCCCGCCTTTTAATGAATTTGCACCATGATCGCGCAGGATCCTCACCGAACCAAGACCTCTTTGCAGAAGCGACGTGGCGGACTATACGGCCGACTGCAGAGAATTTTCTGTGCGTTAGGGTGAACAGCAGGAGCGTGCGCGATTCATGAAAAGTCCGGTTTATTGACTAGGCGGATACAGCAACCCGATCATCGCCACGGCGGTGACTCCCGCTACCCGCTTGAGTGGCAGACCGTTACGGACAAAATCGGCGAACCGGTAGTTTCCCAACTGGTAAACCAAGGTGTTGGTCTGGTGGCTGATCGGAGTAGCGAAGCTTGAGCTGGCGCCGAATACCACCGCAAGCACAAACGGCCACGCATTCATTCCCAAAGACCGGGTGACGGCAAGCACCAGTGGCAGTATGAGCACGATCACCGCGTTGTGGGTGCTCAGTTCGGTCAACAGCGCGTGACTGACGAAAATCAAGAGCAACAACGTCCACGGCCCAAGATCAGCGGCGGCACCAATCAGCGGCACCACGATGGCGTCAGGCCTTGGGC
>JBBQQV010000489.1:0-2362 GCA_038215505.1 Lysobacterales bacterium | reverse complement strand
TGGCAACCAGCGCTGGTAGAGATCAGCGGGCAGGACGTCGACCAGCGTTTGTTCTTCCGGGTTGTTGCGGGCGCGCAGCGCGGAGGGCAGCAACATGGCAGTCCGGAACATGCCAAGGTCACTCTTCGCTTTCACCTCAGTCGGATTGATCACCTGTTGCGCGCTGGCGATGAGTGCCTCGACTTCATCCGACTTCCAACGCATGCGTTTGGGCAAGGGACTCAAGGTGCCAAGAATGTAGAGCACGTTGTCACCATGTTCGACCCGCCACATACCGGGGCCGGGCTGTTCACCCGACACCACCACTTCGGACAGACGGGTAGGTGACGACTCGGTGACCGAGCCTGCGACAGGTGTTTGATTCGAAATAGCACTCGTCACTTCTGCAGCGGACAGGTCCGCGCAAGCGCTTGTCTGGATCAATGCAAACAGAATAAGGGCAAACGGGATCCGCACAGAAACCTCCAATAGGCAACGATCAAAGACGAGGCCGCAGGGTAAGCAGTCGCGGCTGAATGTCGCAGTGGCGATGGTCATGCCGCGCGTTTTGACTCGACCAGTTTGCGCGCGGATGTTCCGTCTTCGCGCTCCGCCGCTCTCAATGGTTGGGTGCCGCAAGGCGCGAGTCGCAATCCGCTGCCAACTACAATGCCACCCGTATGAAAATTGGACCCATCTCCCTCAAGTCACCCACCGTGCTCGCCCCGATGGCCGGGGTGACTGACAAGCCGTTTCGCTTGCTGTGCAAGGAAATGGGCGCCGGTTACGCGGTGTCAGAGATGACCACCTCCGATCCGCGCTTGTGGAAAACGAAGAAGAGCCAGTGGCGGATGGATCACGCTGGCGAACCCGATCCCATCGGTGTGCAGATCGCCGGTGCCGACCCCGCAGTGCTGGCTGAGGCTGCGCGCTACAACATCGATCACGGCGCGCAGATCATCGATATCAATATGGGCTGTCCGGCAAAAAAAGTCTGCCATGCGTGGTGTGGCTCGGCGCTGCTGCAGGACGAGGCATTGGTTGCCAGGATTCTCAACGCCGTGGTGGCGGCAGTGGACGTGCCGGTCACCCTGAAAATTCGAACCGGCTGGAACGCGAACAACAAAAACGGTGTGCGCATTGCGGTTCTGGCCGAGGCGGCAGGTGTGGCCATGCTGGCGGTGCATGGACGCACGCGTGAAATGATGTACACCGGCGTTGCCGAGTACACCACGGTCGCCGAGATCAAGTCGCGGGTGAGCATCCCGGTGGTCGTCAATGGCGATATCGACTCACCGCAAAAGGCGCGACGCATAATGCTGGAAACCGGTGCCGATGCAGTGATGATCGGCCGCGCCGCGCAGGGACGGCCCTGGCTGTTCCGCGAGATCAACCACTACTTGGCTACCGGTGAAAGTTTGCCAGAGCCCTCGGCTGTGGAGATCGGCGAGATTCTCGCTGGCCACCTGCGTCGTCTCTATGCGTTTTATGGCGAAGACACCGGCGTGCGTTTTGCGCGCAAGCACTTGGGTTGGTATGCCAAAGGCCACACCGACAACATCGCTTTCCGCGAGGTGTTCAATCGGGCCGGCAGCGCTGACGAGCAGTTGCGGCTGGCGAATGATTATTTTTCGGACTTGGCGGCGCGGCAGGTGTAATTGAGGCCGACGTAGTTGAGGCCGACGTAGTTGAGGCCGACGACGTTCAGGCGTGGAGGGCGCTGCTCCTGCGGCGCCGCTCTTCAACCAACATCAACAGTGGCCGCGCAGGAGCGCGTCCCTCCAAGGTCAAGAGCGAGCTTTGCAAGTTGCAGGATCTGCAAAAAGCCGGCATGTGTCTCGTCCTCAGTCGCAGCAGCCACCGCAGCTACGGTGTGCTGCTTTCTTCCCGCCACAATCCGCGAATCGCGGCGATGCCTTGCGCGCCGTGACTTCGCGCAGTCGCAATATCGTCAATTCGCATGCCGCCAAGTGCGTAGATCGGCAGCGCGACGTGTTCTCGCAAGGCGCGGAAGTTCGACCAACCCATGGGCACAGCTTGCGGATGACTGAGTGTCGCCGCGACAGGTCCGAGCACCGCGAAGTCGCAGCCGAGTGCTTGCGCCTTCGCCAGTTCAGCCGGGTTGTGGCAGGACGCGGCGAGCCACTGACCGGCGGACAACGGCCGTTCGCTTGCCCGCGTCAAATGGGTTGAGGTCAGGTGCAGACCGCAGCCGAGCTGCTTGGCGATTTCAACAGCATCGGCGCAAGCACTGCTGATCAACCACTGCGCGCCGGTGCGCTGACATTGAGCGTGCACTAACTCGGCAAGCGCCCACATGGCCTTGCTGGATAAACGCGATGCCCGCAGCTGTAACCGGGCCGCGCCGGCAGCCAGCGCGATT
>JBBQQV010000488.1:0-2378 GCA_038215505.1 Lysobacterales bacterium | reverse complement strand
CTTGTTTCTGTTCGTGCTGATGATGGTGTCGATCACGCTGGCCACGGGGCTCTCATGGTTTGCTCTGATGGACCGCATCGGCGCTGGCTTGCTGGCGCTTGGCGGCATGCTTGGACGCAGCCAGCACAGGGCAGAGGAGTGGCGCAGTGCACGCGTGGTGCGTGCCGAACGCGAGGAGGGCCGTCGCGAAGAAACCGTCAAGCGCGCCAAACGCGAGCCGGTTCGCATCGAACCGCAATTGCCACCGCCAGAGCGCAGTGAGCGCGCTCAACGCGAGCAACAGATTCCGCTGTTCCAAGGCGTATCGACGGCAAGCGCATTGCCGCCGCTCTCATTGCTCGATGAACCCAAGGCGCAGCCGAGGGGCTACTCGGAGGAAGCCTTGGCCACGCTGTCACGGCAGATCGAATTCAAGCTCAAAGACTTCCGGATCGAGGCGCAAGTCGTCGGCGTGTACCCGGGCCCGGTCATCACCCGTTTCGAGATGGAGCCCGCGCCCGGCGTCAAAGGCAGCCAGATTTCTTCTTTGGACAAAGACATCGCGCGCGGTTTGAGCGTGAAATCGGTGCGCGTGGTCGATGTGATTCCCGGCAAGTCGGTCATCGGGATGGAGATTCCCAACGCCAATCGGGAAATGATCTTCCTCTCGGAAATTCTGCGCTCGAAGGAATACGACAAGGTCGCCAGCCCACTCGCGCTCGCACTCGGCAAGGACATCGGCGGCAGACCCACGGTGGTCGATCTAGGGCGCATGCCGCATCTGTTGGTCGCCGGCACCACTGGTTCGGGCAAGTCGGTGGCCTTGAATGCCATGGTGTTGTCATTGCTTTACAAAGCCACCGCCGACGAAGTGCGGATGCTGATGATTGACCCGAAGATGCTCGAGTTGTCGGTCTACGAAGGTATTCCGCATTTGCTGGCACCGGTCGTCACTGACATGAAAGAAGCCGCCAATGGGCTGCGCTGGTGCGTCGCGGAAATGGAGCGCCGGTACAAGCTGTTGTCGATGGTAGGCGTGCGCAACTTGGCGGGCTTCAACCGCAAGGTGAAGGACGCCGCCGACGCCGGCCATCCGCTGCTGGATCCGCTGTTCGTGCCCAATCCGGCGCTGGATGAAGCGCCGCGCGAGCTGGAAGCCTTGCCCTATCTCGTTGTCATCATCGACGAGTTCGCCGACATGATGATGATCGTCGGCAAGAAGGTGGAAGAACTCATCGCCCGTTTGGCGCAGAAAGCGCGAGCCGCCGGTATCCACTTGATCCTCGCCACCCAAAGGCCGTCGGTCGATGTGATTACGGGATTGATCAAGGCCAACATCCCGACCCGCATCGCGTTTCAGGTCAGCTCCAAGATCGACTCGCGCACGATTCTTGATCAATCCGGCGCGGAAACCCTGCTCGGCCACGGCGACATGCTGTATATGCCGCCCGGCACGGCGATGCCCGAGCGTGTGCATGGCGCGTTTGTGAGCGATGAAGAAGTGCATCGCGTGGTCCAGCATCTGCGCCAATCCAGCGGCGGACCGCAGTATTTTGATGGCGTACTGGAAGAAGTGCAGATGCTGGCGGACGGGCAGGTGATCGGTGCCGGTGGCTTGCCCGAGCCTGGCGGTGGCGGCGACGAATCCGACGTGCTTTACGACCAGGCCGTGGCCATCGTTACCGAATCACGTCGCGCTTCGATATCGGGCGTGCAGCGACGACTGAAGATCGGCTACAACCGCGCCGCCCGTTTGATCGAAGCGATGGAAGCCGCAGGCATCGTCACCGGCCCCGAGCACAACGGCGACCGCAAGGTCATCGCCCCACCGCCGCCATCGCGGTAGGCGGCGCGCTCACTTCTGTTCAGCACTCAACCCGCAAACTCGCGGCGGTTTTTCATGCAAGGTTTTGCCATGTCGATTCGCGGTTGGACGCTCAGCTTGCTAGTGCCGGTACTGGCCTCATTCGGGACCGCCAACGCCGCCTCCGTCGAAGCGCTCAATCGCTTCAGCAAAGACCTGAAAGGCCTGGAAGGTGCATTCGAGCAAACCGTTTTCGATGATCGCGGCAACCAGCGCGAACAGTCGCAAGGGCGCATCGCACTCTCATTGCCGCGCCTGTTCCGCTGGCAATACCAAACCCCGTTTCCTCAGCTCATCGTTGCCGATGGCGATCATGTCTGGATCTTTGATCCCGATCTGGAGCAAGTCACTGTCCGCAAGCAGGCCTTGGAAGAACAAAGCAGCCCGCTGGCCGTGTTGATTGATCCGGCCGAGTTGGAGCGCCAATTCAAAGCCAAGGACATCGGCAAAACGGATGGTCTGGACTGGGTGCAACTGACCCCACGCCAAGCCGAAGGCGCATTCGCAGAAGCCCGCATCGGTTTTGCCGGTGCCA
>JBBQQV010000487.1:0-2384 GCA_038215505.1 Lysobacterales bacterium | reverse complement strand
AGCGCCGTATGTCGCCAGCAAGTTCGGAATGATTGGACTCAGCAAGGTCGCCGCGCTCGAGTACGCGGCGATGGGCTCGCGCGAAAGCGGCGGCGTGACGGTAAATTGCGTGTGTCCGGGCTGGGTGGAAACCCCGCTGATCGAGCCGCAGATCGCCCTGCGTGCGGCCGCCGTCGGTGGCGACCGCGAGCAAGGCATCCGCGACATGCTGCGCGAGAAACAACCCAGCCAGCGCACGTCATTGCCGGACGAAATCGCGGCAACCTGTGTGTGGTTGTGTCGGCCGGAAATGCACAATATGACCGGCGTCGCGCTGCCGATCGATGGTGGCTGGACTTCGCAATAGTTGCGGGGCTTGGCGCATCCGATAGCTTGATCGGCCGCAAGTCCGAACCCCGTCGAGCCCCTCTCCCATCGGGAGAGGGGTTGGGGTGAGGGGTCGTGCGGAGCACAAGGAGGACCAAGATCAATCTGGTCCAATGACAATTGTCCCTAAATGAATTTGGAGTCACCCATGCACACCCTTTACTTCGCCCCCGGCGCCGCAAGTCTGGTCGTCCACTGGTTGCTGATCGAGTTGGATGTTCCCTACGAATTGCGCCAGCTTGACCTCGCCGCGGGCGAGCACAAAAAGCCCGAGTACCTGGCCCTGAATCCGGCCGGGGTGGTGCCGACTCTGGTCATCGACGGCAAACCGCATGCCGAGACGGCAGCCCTAGTGATGCAGCTCGCCGACAGCTATCCCGCCTCGGATTTGGCTCCGGCTTTGGGTAGCGCCGACCGCGCGCGCTACTACGAAGCCATCGTGCGCTGTGCCAACGGCTTGCAGCCGCCATTTCGGCGTTGGTTTTATCCCGACGTTGTAAGCGATGCAGCCGACACAGCGGCGCTGCGCAGCGGCGTGCAGCAGCAAATCGAAGCCTGCTTCGCGCGCTTTGATGCGGACTTGGCCGATGGCCGCTCATACCTTTTGGGCGAAGCCGTCAGCGCCGCCGATTTTCTGCTCACCATGCTGATGCGCTGGTCGCGCAACATGCCCAAACCGGCGACCGAGTTTCCGCACTTGGCTGGCTTGGCTGCGCGCATGAAAGCACGGCCCTCGTTCAAGGTGCTGTATGCGAAGGAAGGGCTGACCGAGTGGGCGTAGGCGACTGTGACGGCAAGCTTTGGGTCGCCCTTTGACACCACCCGCGTGCATGAGGCACCTGTGGGAGCGGCGGAAGCCGCGATTCGACCCGGTGATGTAGAGCATCGCGACTACCGCCGCTCCCACAAGAGCCGCGATTCGACTCAGTGACGAAGGGCATCGCGGCTTCCGTGGAAGACTCGCCACCGGTGAAACCAGCCTTACCGCAGCGCCACGCACCACTCAGATCCGCCTCGCGCTACGTCAGCGCGGCGGGCCTCGTTTTGGTGGCCCTCGCACTGATCCTGGATCATCTATTCCCGCTGCCGCTGCCAAACCTCAACCGCGATGCGGCCACCGTGGTGTTGGCGCGCGATGGAGAACCGCTGCGTGCGTTCGCCGACGCTCGCGGCGTGTGGCGCTATCCGCTGACTTTGGACGAAGTTCCCAGCGACTATCTGCAAGCGCTGCTGCACTTTGAGGATCGGCGCTTCCGCTATCACCTAGGGCTGGATCCGCTGGCCCTGATGCGGGCCGGCGCGCAAGCCATCCGCTATCGACGCATCGTGTCCGGCGGCTCGACGCTGACCATGCAGGTCGCGCGCTTGATCGACCCGACTCCGCGCTCGCTGCTCGGCAAATTGCGGCAAATGTTGCGGGCCTTGCAGCTGGAATGGCATCTCGACAAGAACGAGATCCTCACCCTCTATATCAACTACGCGCCATTCGGCGGCACTTTGGAAGGTGCGCAGGCGGCCAGCTACGGCTACTTCGGCAAGCCATTGGCGCGCATTTCTGCCGCCGAGGCGGCATTGCTTGCGGTGCTGCCGCAAGCTCCCAGTCGTCTGCGACCAGATCGTCATGCAGACGCCGCGCGCCACGCCCGCGACAAAGTGTTGGATCGACTTAGCCGAGACCATATCTGGGACGCCAGAAAAATCGCCGAGGCGCGCGAAGAACCGGTGATTGCGCGGCAGTTGCGACCCCCGGTGATCGCTGCCCTCGCCGCGCAACGTTTGCGCAATACCTTTCCCAATGAGCGTCGCATCCAAAGCACGCTCGATGCCGAATTGCAGCGTCGCCTAGAGGAACGGGTCAGCGCATGGGTGGCCGCCCTGCCACCGCGCAGTTCGGCGGCGGTACTGGTCGCCGACACGCGCACGCTGGAAATTCGCGCCTACGTGGGTGCCGGTCGGTTTGCCGATGGCGAACGCTTCGGCCATCTCGACATGGTGACCGCGTGGCGCTCGCCCGGGTC
>JBBQQV010000486.1:0-2396 GCA_038215505.1 Lysobacterales bacterium | reverse complement strand
TGCGTCGGCTGTCGTCGCGAGCGCTGTCGTTGCGCGGCTTGCGGGCGGGGCGGTCGTCGTCGCGGAAGGCCGGGGCGGCAGACTCGGCTGGTGGCGGGTCTAGCAATAGCGGTGTACTGCCTTGCACTTGCTTGGCGAGCGCCGCAGCAATGGCCACCGCAGGCACATCATGCTCGCGCTCGTAACGCTCGATCAGATCACGATAAAAATCCAACCCTCCGGCCGCCAGCGATTCGGTAATGCGGCCCAGAAACTTGGTCACGCGCTGGTCATTGACGGCTTCAACGCTGGGCAAACTCATGACCGCGATGGGCTGGCGGGTTGCACGTTCGATGGCGCGCAACATGCCGCGCTCGCGCGGCGCGATGAACAGGATGGCTTCGCCGCTGCGACCGGCGCGACCGGTACGACCGATCCGGTGTACGTAGCTTTCGGTGTCGTAAGGCACATCGTAGTTGACGACATGGCTGATGCGCTCAACGTCAAGCCCGCGGGCCGCCACATCGGTGGCCACCAGAATGTCGAGTTGACCATCGCGCAGGCGCTGAATGGTGCGCTCGCGCTGCGCTTGCTGGATGTCGCCGTTGATCGCTGCAGCGGAAAAGCCACGCGCCGAGAGCTTCTCGGCCAATTCTTCAGTCGCTTGTTTGGTGCGGGTAAACACAATCATCGCCTCGAAAGGCTCCGCCTCCAGGATGCGCGTGAGTGCGTCAAGCTTGTGCAAACCGCCGACCATCCAGTAGCGCTGACGGGTATTGATCGCGGTGGTGGTCTTGGACTGAATCGCGATCTCGACCGGGTTGCGCAGATAGGTCTGCGCGATGCGACGGATAGCGGTCGGCATGGTGGCCGAGAACAATGCCACTTGCCGCGTTTCCGGGGTCTTTTTCAGCACCGCCTCGACATCGTCAATAAAGCCCATCCGCAACATTTCGTCGGCCTCATCGAGCACCAGACACGACAGTTGCGACAGGTCCAGCGAACCGCGGTCGAGGTGATCGATCACGCGTCCCGGCGTGCCGACGACCACGTGCACACCGCGCTTTAGCGCCGACAACTGCGGGCCATAGCTCTGACCACCGTAGATCGGCAGGACATGAAATCCCGGCATATGCGCGGCATAGCGCTGAAACGCCTCGGCGACCTGGATCGCCAACTCGCGCGTCGGCGCCAACACCAAAACCTGCGGCTTGGTTTTCGACAGGTCCAACCGCGACAGCAAGGGCAGAGCGAAAGCGGCCGTCTTGCCGGTGCCGGTTTGCGCTTGGCCGAGCAAGTCGCGACCTTCCAGCAAGGGCGGAATGGTGGCGGCCTGAATGGGCGTTGGTGCCTCGTAGCCAACCTCCGCCAGCGCCGTCAACAGCGGTGAGGCCAGGCCCAAGTCTTGGAAACGCAGAGTACTGGGGGCGTCGGTGGGGTTGTTCATGGCGTCAAAATACAATTGGAAAGACGCACAAGGTAACCCGGAGCGGCCTGCTCTCGCTCAGACACCTGGTGAGGTTCGCTGTTTTCCCGCGGCACATATGGGCTGGTCCAGTAGCAACCGCTCAATGAAGAGTCGCGGAGAAAGGCAGAATGCGCGCGCTACCGCGGCAAATAGTGGAGGTTGCCGCTCCTGCGGCGCCGCTGTTGCGTACGCCGACTAGTCAAAGCAGCCGCGCAGGAGCGCGGCCCTCCCAGCCCGGCATTGCACACTCCCATGGGAGAATGCGCGCCCATGCCGCCGCTCGCTCCCGAATCCGCGCCACTTTTGTGCAGCAACTGCCAAGCCTGCTGCTGCCTGCTGCCCGTCTTGTTGATGCCTGAAGACGATCCGCCGTCGCAGTTCATCGCGGTGGATGACTACGGTCTCAGCGTGATGGCCAAGGCCGATGACGGCTGGTGTGTGGCGCTTGATCGCGACACCTTTCGATGCACCATCTACGCGCGCCGGCCGCAGGTTTGTCGCGACTTCGCCGAAGGCGGCAGCGATTGCCGAGCCGAGCGGGCTCAGTGGCGACAACTGGCCAATCTGCAGCGATCTCCTCGCAACCGCTGAAGCAGCCACCTTTCGGGCCATTTAGCCCGCCACCTTTGAGCCATCCTTCGCAGATCTTTGTGATGCCCATATCAGCCACGGCCAAGGCCTATTGGCAAATCCACTTTTGCGTATTGCTGTGGGGCGTCACCGCGATTATTGGCAAGCTCATCACCTTGTCCGCGCTGGCCTTGGTCTGGTGGCGCATGCTGCTGGTGATCGCCGCCTTGGCGCTGCTGCCAACCGTCTGGCGCGGGATGCGCGCGCTATCGCCGCGTCTGTTCGCGGCCTACTGCTTTGTTGGCGTGCTGGTGGCCTTGCATTGGCTGACGTTTTACGGCTCGATCAAGCTTGCCAATGCTTAGGTCGCCGCCTCGTG
>JBBQQV010000485.1:0-2403 GCA_038215505.1 Lysobacterales bacterium | reverse complement strand
GATGCGGTCGGTCAGGCGGAGCCCGCTCGTCACGCCCACAAATCCTTCGTCCAAAGAGGGCACGGTGGCGATCTCGCGCCAGCGTGCAACGGGGCTGCCGCTGCTGGCATCGACAACCCAGATGTGCCCCTTGCCCTTGCCTGCGCCCTTGCCCTCGCTCGCTGGCGTGACCGAGCCAGCGGGCACCAGCAGCATGATCTCGGCGCCTGCTGCATTGCTGGAAGCCCCGCCGCCAGTTGATGCGCTTGCCGATGCGCTGCGAGCGTTCTGGGAGTCCGTTGCCGGTGCGTGGAGCTTGACGCGCGTGAGCATCTCGGGCTTGAGTACCGGCGATGGCGCATCGAGCGCAACCTTGAACTGAACGGTGTTGCGCTGAATGTTGGCCTCGTGTACGACCCTCGACACGACACCCGTAAACGTCTGGCCAGCGAGCGCCTCGGTGCTTACTGTCGCGGGCGTGCCGATGCCAACTTTGGCTGCATCGGCCAGCGGCACATCGACTCGAACCTGTAGTTTCAGCGGGTCGTAGATGCGCAGCACCGCGCCGGACATACCACTTGATCCGGCGCCCTCGCCGGCCTTCCCGCCCATGCTGATACGTGATCCCGGCTCAATCAGCCGCGCCAGCACCACGCCCGCCAGCGGTGAACGCACTTCCATGCGCGCCAGTCTCAGCAGCGCTTCGTCCTTGGCTATCAGGGCCGAGCCGCGGGCGGCATCAACCTGCAACATCGCCGCTTGCAACTCACCGACGATGCGCTCGGCAGTCGCAACCTTGGCCTCCAGTCCGCTCAGGCGGATCTCGATCCGCCGAAAATCCCCTGCGCTTACGCCGCCAGCCGCGACAAGACCTCGCTTGCGCACCACCTCGTCGCGAAGCTCATCGACGGCGATGCGCTCGACCTGGACTTGAGATTCGGCCGTCGCCAGCGCGGCGCGGGCTCGCTCCACATCAGCATCGCGCTGCGCGACCGTCGCCTCCGCAGCGCGAAGCTGCAAGCGCGCATCGTCATCAATCAGTCGCGCCACCACCTGCCCCGCCTCGACATGCTCGCCTTCGAGAACCAGCACTTCACGCACCACACCTTCACTGAGCGCAGGAACGCTTGTGGCAAAGGGTGCGGGCTCGATCCATCCCGGCGCTTGCACCGCAACTGGCCCGAGCCGCTGATCTGCTGTGCTTTCCGCGGCCGCTGCGATTGCCATTACCGCATCGCCGCCGGGCAGGTCCACGCTGCTCGCCTTCGGTATCACCGGTGCGACATATACCGCTAAACGCGGTAGCAATGCATCGCGGGCGGCGTAAGCCAGAATGCTTCCCGTCGCGAGCAGCACTGCTGCCGGCACAAGAAAGCGTGTCGCCCATCGTGCTCTGGGCCGCGGCACCGCCGCAGCGACGCCAGTAGACACAGTTGAACGCGCGGCGGTCGTATTGGAAGAGCGAGGCCCTCTCTGGAGAGCCCGCAGGTCGGTCTGCGATTCTATCATGGAAGTTCCCTGCAATGCACCGACTGGAGGAAGTTGGTGCGCGCCGTTTGCCTAGCACTCGCGCACGCGGGGGCCTTCCGCAAATGCGAGAACGACATGGACCATCAGAGTCCGCTGCGGGATTGGGTTTAGACGATGAGCGCGCAGAACCACCGCTGCGCTTCGCGGTTGGCCTTGATAAACAGCCGGTCATCCCAGCGTGAGGGAAGGCCCGGGCTGATCGCTGCATCGGGCTTTGGGAGATCCGTCAGCACCACGAGCGCCATCGCCGCGGCTGCGTTCCAGTTCTGTTCCAGTGTCGGCAGCTTGGTTTCAACCGTCAGGCCTGCGCCAGCCGAAGTGCCTTGACACGACGGGCAAGAAGTACAATCGCTTGGGAGCGATCTTTTGTCATCGTCCGGAGTTGACTCTTGGTCTGAAGGCGCTGCGTGGCAACCTTGGCAGCACGAATCTGCCTTGGCCTGAGGCGTGGGCGTGCTTCCGCAGGCGTCTCCCGCCAGCGCCATCGCCTGGCAGCAGCACAGCGGTATCCACATGCCGAGCAGCAAGGCCACCAAGATTCGCAAAAGCGGTTGACGCATAGTACTTAAAATGGTATGTCCTAGTGCTGCGATCGGTTCAAAATGCTGTAAGGATTAAGGCCTGTCGGACAGCGTAACCGCGTTGGGCTCGGCGCAGCGATTCGGTTATCACTCCACATCGCTCGCGAAGGGCGGCATCACGCGATGTCACAAATTGCCGCTTCACCGGGCATCCGCCGGTGCCCTCTGCTGCTTGGCCAACGCCAACACTCCAGCCGCACGGCCCCTTCCTCAGCAACCCGCGGCGAACGAATTCAAGAACGCTTGGAAGTCATTGCCATCCACTGAAGCATCCGCGGGCGGGTTGCCATCGCCGCCGACAATGTCGGCCAAG
>JBBQQV010000484.1:0-2425 GCA_038215505.1 Lysobacterales bacterium | reverse complement strand
ATGGTCGGCTTTGGCGCGCTGCGCCGGCGCACGTTGGCGCAAAGCTGACAGGCGTTGTTCGCCGTGGCCGCTTAGCCAACACCTCTCGCTCGCCACGGTTGCCGTCCGCGCGACTGTCCTTGTCCGATAGGCTGCCAGCATGACACGGCAATCGCGCTTTCGCACCTGCCCGCTGTGTGAGGCGATCTGCGGACTTGAGTAGCAGTACGAAGCGGACACCCTGGTCGCGATCCGCGGCGATGCCGCCGACCCGTTCAGCCGCGGCCATATCTGTCCTAAGGGCAATGCCATTCTCGATCTGGAGGCCGATCCGGATCGACTGCGGATGCCGTTGCGCCGACGCGGTAGCGATTTCGAAGAGATCGGCTGGGACGAGGCCTTGGCTGAGGCTGGCGAGCGGCTTGCCGCGGTCCAACGTGAGCACGGTGCGGATGCGGTCGCGGCTTACGTTGGCAACCCGAACGTGCATCACTTCGGCCACCTCGCCTACCTGTCACCGCTGCTGAAGTCGCTGCGCAGTCGCAATATATTCAGCGCCTCGTCGGTAGACCAATGGCCGCACCAGCTGGTCGCGTACCTGATGTTCGGACATCAGTTTCTGTTGCCGATACCCGACATCGACAACACCGATTTCATGTTGATGCTTGGCGCCAACCCGGTCGCCAGCAACGGCAGCTTGATGACGGCGCCCGGAATCGAGAAGCGGCTCAAAGCATTGGTCGAACGCGGCATGCTGGTGGTGGTGGACCCGCGGCGATCAGAGACTGCCGCGATCGCCAGCGAGCATCTGTTCGTGCGCCCCGGCGGTGATGTGTGGTTGCTGGTCGCCTTCATCCAAGCACTGCAGCGCGTTGATTCACCGCGCTTAGCTGCTTATGGCGACCGCTTGCAAGGCTTTGAGCAGGCCTTGGCGGCAATCAACCGCATCGACACCAGCGCCTTGGTTGCGCGTTGCGGTATTGAGCCAGGCACCGTGCAGCGATTGGCAGCCGCGTTCTTCAACAGTGATCGCGCGGTGGTCTACGGCCGCATGGGCGTATCGACGCAAGCTCACGGCACTTTGTGTCAGTGGCTCATCCAACTGATCAATGTGTACGCCGGCCAGCTTGATCGCGTGGGTGGCTGCTTGCCCAATGACCCGGTGATACCGGTCACGGGTCCGGGTACGTCTGCAGGCGGCTACGCGCGTTGGCACAGCCGGGTGCGTGGCTTGCCGGAGGTCAGCGGTGAGTTGCCGGTCGCCGTGTTGCGCGAGGAAATCACCACGCCAGGCGCGGGCCAAGTCCGTGGCCTGTTCACCTGCGCCGGCAATCCGGTGCTCTCCACACCCGACAGTGCTGCCTTGGACACCGCTTTGGCCGGCTTACAGGCAATGGTGTCGGTGGATATCTACGTCAACGAAACCACCCGCCATGCACATCTGATTCTGCCGCCGGCGTCGATGCTGAGCCAGCCGCACTACGACCTGATCTTCAACGCATTTGCGGTGCGGCGGGTCGCCAAGTACAGCCCGCCGATGCGCCCGCAAGCCGCCAACGAACGCGCCGACTGGCAAATTCTGCAAGGCATCGCGGCCGCACACGCAGAAGCCTCTGGCAAGCCGTTTCATCCGCTGCCACCACCACCTGAGCTGATCGCGCAGGGGCTCGCTCGCGGCGGCGAAATCAGCTTGGCGGAGTTGCAGGCGGCACCCCATGGGCTGGATCTTGGAGCACTGCGCCCTACCTTGTTGGCGCGACTGCAAACGGCGAGCGGTGCGATCGAGTGTGCGCCCGCAGCACTGTTGGACGCTTTGCGCGTACTCGATGTTGCTTTGCTCGCTGCGGTCGACAGCAGCGCACTGCAGCTGGTTGGACGCCGCCACATTCGTAGCAACAACAGCTGGATGCACAACGCACCACGGCTGGTGAAGGGCAAACCGCGGCATCAGCTGCTGATGCATCCGGCTGACCTCGCCGCGCGCGGTTTGAGCGACGGCGCACGCGTGCGGCTGCGTTCACGCATTGGCAGCATTGATACCGACGTGCAAGCCAGCGATGACCTGCAAGCGGGCGTGGTTTGCCTGCCGCACGGCTTTGGACATGCCGTGGCGGGCACGCGGCAGGCGCGCGCTCAATTGGTTGACGGGGCCAACTACAACGTCCTCAGCGATCCGGCGCATCTGGATGGCGTGTCGGGTAACGTCGCCTTGAACGGCGTCGAAGTGTGGGTGGAGGCAATCAGATGAAGCGGCGCACTGACCAGGCGTGGCACTGCGCCGCATAATCGGCGCTGGCCTCTTGATGTTTGCATCCCATGGATTTGTTCAAACGCTTCAGCATCGAAGCCGCACACCGGCTGCCAAATGTCCCTGTCGGGCACAAATGCGCGCGCTTGCATGGTCATTCCTTCGTGGTCGAACTGCACGTCGAAGGTGAGTTGGACC
>JBBQQV010000483.1:0-2429 GCA_038215505.1 Lysobacterales bacterium | reverse complement strand
AGCTCGCACCCATGTAGCCAAAGGCGCGACCCAAAGTCCCGCCTATCCATTGCCCCAACAAGCCGCCTGATTGCGCCGGCAGCGCGGCACCCAAATCGCTCAATTGCAGGCTGCACAGCCCAGCTGCTGCGATCACGAAGCCAACGCAACCCAGCAAACGCAGGGCCGGCGTCAGCGCGCCATCCGCATTCAGCGCACGACCGCGCAACGACGCCCACGCCATCAATCCGCCCAACAGCGGAACCGCGTACGCAGCCAAGCCGCAGAATGCCAACAGCAAGTCGGCGAACCACGCACCAAACAATCCACCAAAGTTGTTGACACCGCCAGTGACGCTACCTGAGTGCGACCAACTCGGATCGTCGGCGCTGTAACTCAGCAAGCAGGCAAGCAAGTAAATCAACACCGGCACCAGCAGCAGGACCAAACTCTCCCACCACATGCGGCGGCTCGCCGCGGGTGCCACCATTTTGCGTACGTCGGTCTGCGCCAATTGCGATTGCCTAATCAGGATTGACTTCATGAAGCCGCGTTTAGTCGCTGATTATATGGGCTTATCGTGCGCTGCATCTTTTCGGACTTTGCATGCCTGTCGCCACGTGAGGATGGACTGCACCGCCGCTGACCTTGAATCACGCCTGTAGACACCTCATCCTGCATTCGCTCCGAACGCGAGCTGGTCGCCAAGCGTGCCCTTCTTCCCCCGGGAGAAGGTGGCGCGAAGCGCCGGATGAGGGTTCGGGGCGGCCCGAGAGCCCTTGGCAAGAACCGCACCCTCACTCCAACCCCTCTCCCGAGGAGAGCGGGGCTTACTGCGCTCCCGAAGGGAGAGGGGATTCAAGAGCTCTCAGCTCCCGTCCACACCCATCCCCTTAGCCAATCAGAATACGCCATTCATGAGCACGACCAAGCACTGTCACTTGTTGATTCTCGGTTCCGGCCCTGCCGGTTACTCCGCTGCCGTGTACGCCGCGCGCGCCAATCTGAAGCCGGTGCTGGTCACTGGCATGCAACAGGGCGGCCAACTGATGACGACGACCGAAGTCGACAACTGGCCCGGCGATGCGCATGGCCTGCTGGGGCCGGATTTGATGGCGCGCATGCAGGCGCACGCGGAGCGCTTCGAGACCGAAATCATCTTTGATCACATCAACGAAGTGGATCTCTCCAAGCGGCCGTTCAAGTTGAAGGGCGACAGCGGCGAATACAGTGCCGACGCGTTGATTATTGCCACCGGCGCGACCGCCAAGTACCTCGGCATCGAGTCCGAGCGCCGCTTCATGGGCAAGGGCGTTTCCGCTTGCGCCACCTGCGACGGCTTTTTCTTTCGCGATCAGGAGGTCGCCGTCATCGGCGGTGGCAATACGGCGGTGGAGGAAGCACTGTATCTGGCCAACATCGCCAAGAAGGTCACCCTGGTGCATCGTCGCGACCGCTTGCGCGCTGAAAAGATCATGCAGGACAAACTATTCGCGAAAGTCGAGAGCGGCAAGATCGATCTCATCTGGGAACACGCCGTCGATGAAGTGCTCGGCGACGAAACCGGCGTGACCGGGATGCGCGTGCGCTCGCTGAAAGACGACAGCACCCGTGAAATTCCGTTGCAGGGCTTTTTCGTCGCCATCGGCCACACCCCGAACACCAGTTTGTTCGAGGGCCAATTGGAGATGAAGAACGGCTACATCCGCATTCGTGCTGGCATTGACGGCGATGCCACGGTGACTTCGGTGCCGGGCGTGTTTGCGGCGGGCGATGTCGCCGATCAGATTTATCGGCAGGCGGTCACCTCGGCGGGTTTTGGCTGCATGGCCGCGCTCGATGCGGAGCGTTTTCTCGACGTGCAAGGCGGCCGCTGATCTTGGAGCAGTCCTTTCGTGCTCGTCAGCCCGCAAACGCGCTTGCTCGTCATCGCCGCGAAAGTGTTTGCTGATCATCCCCGCGAAAGCGGGAACCCGGCGGCTTGCGCGTGAGCATTGACAGCTGAGGCAACGAAATCCCGACGTTGCGGGAACGAAGACTCGGTGAGTTCGCGCCCAATCGAATGTCAACGGCCTTTCAGCACGCACACAAAGCAGACGCAGCTAACGGCAAGCTTGTTGAATGATTCAAGCCCAGTTCGTACAACACATCGCCGAGATTGATGCGCCGCAGTGGGACGCACTGCGTCCTGACGATAATCCGTTCTTGAGCCACGCCTTTCTGCTCGGGCTCGAGCAACACGGCTGCCTGACTCCGCGCAATGGATGGCGGCCGCATCACCTCGTGTTGCGCGAAGGCACGAAGATCGTTGCCGTCGCGCCGAGTTACCTCAAAGCCAACTCGCACGGCGAATTTGTCTTCGACCACGCCTGGGCCGAAGCCTATTGGCGTAATGGCATTCACTACTACCCCAAACTCCTGTGCGCGGTGCCCTACTCGCCTGTGACCGG
>JBBQQV010000482.1:0-2442 GCA_038215505.1 Lysobacterales bacterium | reverse complement strand
TCATCGATTTCGACTACGAGATCACCTTGCTGACAATTCGGCACGCAGATGGCACTGCGTTTTGCGCGCCGATCGGGCATCTGCAGATCGATGGTGACTATCGCGAATCCTGGCAACCGCATCCGATGAGCGAGGCGGCGCTGGCAAGCGCGCAACAGATCGCCAGACACATCACCGACAACCTTGGCGGCCGCGGGCTGTTTGGTGTGGAACTGTTCGTCAAGGGCGACCACGTGTGGTTCAGCGAAGTCTCGCCACGCCCGCATGACACCGGATTGGTGACCCTGATTTCCCAGGACCTTTCGCAGTTCGCCCTGCATCTGCGCGCCATCCTGGGCCTGCCCATCGTCAACATTGCCCAGCGCGGACCGTCCGCTTCCTGCGCGCTGTTGGTTGCGGGCGAGAGTTCGCAGGTGAGCTTCTCGGCGGTGGAGCTGGCGCTGCGCGCCCCGGACTCGCAATTGCGCCTGTTCGGCAAACCCGAGGTTCGCGGCAAGCGACGTATGGGCGTGGCCTTGGCGCGAGCGGACTCCATCGAAGCCGCTCGTGAAAAAGCACGGCAGATGGAAGCGGTGTTGCAGGCGGGGATCAGGCTCTAGCCGTTGGGCGGCCTATAGCCTGTGTGGAAGCGGCGGAAGCCGCGAAAGACTTGCCACAATGCTGTGATTTCGCGGCTTCCGCCGCCCCCACCTAATCAGATCGCGATACTCACGCCCACCCGCGTGGCGAGGTCTAGCTATTCATCATCCGGCCAGCGCGGGCTAGGTTTGGTGGTGGCAGGCACCCGTCGATAGGCTCGCACGCCTTCCCACACCGCCAGCGCATCGCGCGTCGCGGCCACGTCGTGCACCCGCAGCAACATCGCGCCGTTCTGCGCCGCAATCATCGCCGCCACCGCTGAGCCCACGGCGCGGGCATCGATAGCGCGACCGGTTAGCACGCCGATCATGCCCTTTCGCGACAGTCCCGCGAGCACGGGCACGCCGAGATCAGCAAACCGGCCAAGCTCGGCTAGCAGCCGCAAATTGTGTTGCAGCGTCTTGCCGAAGCCGAAGCCTGGGTCAATCAGCAATCGCTGCTTGCTGATGCCACTCATCTCACAGGCAAACATCCGCTCGGCAAGAAAGCGATGCACGTCGGCAACCACATCGTCGTAGCTCGGATTCGCCTGCATACTGCGCGGCTCGCCCTGCATGTGCATCAGACACACCGGCACGCCAAGTTCAGCCGCTGCATCCAGCGCGCCTTCCCGGCGTAGCGCAAACACGTCGTTGATCAGGCCCGCACCCGCCGCGACCGCGGCACGCATGACCGCCGGTTTCGACGTATCGATCCAGATCGGCACCGCGGTGAGCTCGGCCAAGCGCTCGATCACGGGTATGACGCGGCGCAACTCCTCATCGACATCCACGCCGCTGGCACCCGGCCGGGTCGACTCACCGCCAATATCAAGCGCGTCCGCGCCATCGGCAACCAGCTGCAAGCCGTGCGCAACGGCCGCGTTGACCTGCTCAAACTGACCACCGTCGGAGAACGAATCCGGGGTGACATTGACAATACCGACCACCCGCGGCCGGTCGAGAAGCAGCCGGCGACCGCCGCAGTCGAGCTGAGGAGTGGTGGAAAACACGACAGGTGGCGTGAGCGCGAGCTACTTGAGAAAAGGTCTGCGCCAGTCCCAGCTTGGGAGCGGGATATCCGCTCGCCAAACTGTTGCTGGCGCTTTCAAGAAAGCTTCGCTCAGGTCTGCGCGGCCGGGCCGCCGATCGGGCTGGGGCCTGAACCTTTCTGCCCAGTGCCAGACGCATCGGTGCGTGGCTTTTCAGTCCAGTTGGCCGGTGGCTCTGGCGAACGGCCCGCCATGATGGCGTCGATCTGCACCGCATCGATGGTTTCGTATAGCAGCAGCGTATCTGCCATCAAATGCAAGGTGTCGAGTTTTTCGCTCAAGATCTGCTTAGTTCGCTGATAAGCGCGATCCAGAATCTCACGCACCACTTCGTCGATTTTGCGAGCAGTGTCATCAGCAACAACCTTGTGCTGAGTCACCGAGCGACCAAGAAACACTTCGTCCTCTTGCTCGCCGTAGCTGATCGGACCCATTTCGTCCGACAAGCCCCACTTGGTGACCATGTTGCGAGCCATCTTGGTAGCGCGCTCAATGTCATTGGACGCACCCGTGGTGACCTTGTCTGCGCCGAAAATCAACTCTTCGGCGACCCGGCCACCGTACAGCGAGCACAGGTGGCTCTCGATGTAAGTGCGGTTGTAACTGTAGCGATCACCCTCGGGCAGGTACATGGTCACGCCCAACGCCCTTCCTCTGGGAATGATGGTGACCTTGTAGACCGGGTCGTGCTCGGGAACCATACGGCCAACGATCGCGTGTCCCGCCTCGTGATAGGCGGTGAGCTTTTTCTCGTCCTCGCTCATCGCCATGGA
>JBBQQV010000481.1:0-2456 GCA_038215505.1 Lysobacterales bacterium | reverse complement strand
CCACTCGGCTTGCAGGAAGGTGAAGTTGCTCACGAGCCGGGAGCGCCCAGCTCGCCCAGCAGTGCGGCGATCTGTTCCTGCAGGCCGGGTAGATCCTGGTGGATGGTGGCCCAGATCAGGTCCCAGTCCACAGCGAAGTAGCCGTGCGACACGCGGTTGCGTATACCCACCATCAATGCCCAAGGCACGCCGCCGTGAGCCGCGGCAAAGTCGGGGTGATGTCGCTGCACATTGCGCGCCGCCTCGCCTATCACCTCGATGTTGCGCAGCACCGCGTCCTGCGTCTTTTCATCGGCGGCGAAGGCAACGGGAGTCAGGCCCATCACGTAACGCTGAGTGCGCTGGATCGCTTGGTCGATGTGCTGCAGGTAATCCGGCAGTCGCGGCGGCGCGGGTGGGCTCATACCGGCACGGCCTCGGCCATCACCTGCTGGCGAAACTTCTCGGGCAGGCCCTTGGGCGTGAGCACGTCCACGCTGACGTGCAGCAATTCGGACAGCTCCAATTCGATGCGGGCGATGTCCATCATCGAAGTGGTGGGCGTGGGATCGACCAGCAAATCGAGATCGCTGGACTCGGTGTCGGTGCCGTGCAGCACCGAGCCGAACACCCGTACATTGGTGACGCGGTTGCGCAGCGCAATGGCGCGGATGGCCTCGCGGTGCTGGTTGAAGGCAAGCGTCGGGCGCATCGGCGTCGCGCGCTTGTCGAGGGCTTCAGCGGTCATGACGGACCCCGTCGGTGATTGCAGGCTTGGTGCAGCGATTGTCGGCGCAACGGCCGGCTGCCGCACTCACGCCGCCTCCAATGCCACCCGCACACGCTGGCCGCAAGCCACCGCCATGTTGACCAGGGCATCCAGCGAAAACCGGCTGATGCGGCCCCGCAGCAGGTCATTCATGCGCGGCTGGGTGACACCGCAGCGCTGCGCGGCCTCGGTTTGCGTCCAGCCGCTGGCAAGCACCAACGCCGCCAGCGCCTGCGCCAGTTCGGCGCGCGCGCGCATGTTGGCGGCTTCTTGCGGCGTGTCGGCCAGTGCGTCGAACACGCTGGCAAAGGTTTGTGATTGCTGCTTCATGGTCGGCCCTTCATCAGTTCACGGTAACGACGTGTGGCGATCTCGATATCGGTTTTCGCGGTGGTTCGTGTCTTTTTCTGGAATGCGTGGAGTACAAAAATCGCGTCGGCCAGCCGTGCAAGATAGACCACGCGAAAGGTGCCTTGCTCGCACCACACCCTCAACTCCTCAACTCCTCGACGCCGGCACCCACGGCGGCCACGGGCTTGAAATCATCGGGCTGCTGCGCGCGCTGCACCAAGTCCAATTGAAAGCCGGCGTCTTGCCGCGCCCCGTCAGGAAAGGCACGCAGCGCCTTCAACGAGATGCCGAGGAAGGTGATCGGCTTCATGGCTTGAAATATATCCGTTTGGATATATTGGCGCAAGCGTCTGCCGGCCAAACGACAGGGGCGACGAGAGTTGCCCGGCGAAGGCGCGGTGTTGGAGCGAGGCGAACAGCGCGTCGAGTTCTGCCAGCGCGGCGCGGTGGGTGGCTTTGAGGGATTCGACGGCTTGGATGCGGGTCGCGAAGATTTGTTGAAGCGGCAGTGGCGGAACGGGTAATGGCAGGCGCCGAAGCCCGGGCCCGCTGAAGTTCTGTTGCGCTGCCTGCCGCGACTGCAAGGTGACCATCTCGCGAATTGACGAGGACTTCAGGAGAGTCGCTACATAGTCCGGCGTGAGCTCACACTTGAACTTCATTCGAATGAAATAGGCCCCCGGGATGCATGGCGGGTTCCCATCGCGATACAGCGCGACTTTGCCGACGGTCGCGCCTGTGCGAGCAAAGATCAGGTCGCCAGGTTGCAGAGCGAACTGCGTCAAGTCTTTGGGAGTGACGGCCATTCGTGGCATCGATTCAAAGTCCAGATCGCCTTCTTCTGATAGATCGGTGATTCGGGCGATGCGGATTCCATCGACCGAGTAAGCCTCGTCGTAAAACCTGGGTCCGTACTGCATCAGTTGAACAGAATCGCCGAGGCCCGAGTCGGGCCACCGCATTGGATTCGACGCCGGGTCGCCAAACATCTCGATGAAGATGGACTGCGTGAGGCTGTCCAGTTGCACCAAGGCTTCCCGGCGCTTGGCTCTGAGCGCATCGGATTGGTCGAGGATGGCGGCGATGCGGCGTTGTTCGGGGAGGGGTGGTAGGGGAATCGAAATCCGAGCGACCTGTGTCGGCCTTGCTCGAAGCAATGAGCCGCCAACGCCCGCCACCGTTTGCATGAACTGAACATGGAACGGATCGCTGCGCAGCACCTGGCGCAGATAGCCCGGTTCAGCCCGCAGGCTGCGAAAAACGATCCACTCGCCCGAGGCGATGAGCCGCCGGCCTCGGTCGTCACCCACAACCCATGTGCGGCGGATGTGCGGCACTATCTTGGACAGAAGCACAT
>JBBQQV010000480.1:0-2470 GCA_038215505.1 Lysobacterales bacterium | reverse complement strand
ATTTTCTTTAAGCAACTTCCTCAAGCAACCACCGGGCCCGGCAACTTCGCAACGCCGGGGCCGTGCTGATCGCTTCTACAATACCGTTCCCGGAATCGGCCGTTGTGGATCGCGCAGCGCGGCGTCTCCGCCATTCGCGCTAATCAACTTGCACCGCCAAGGCCAACGAGATCCCACTGATGACCGAACCTGTCAGCGAAACAACGCCGGCTGACCGCCGCAAGACGTTGTCCAGCCTGCGCCTGCTGCCGATGCTGGTGCGGCCGCATCTGGGCCTCGTGGCAGCCTGGCTGGGCTTTATGGTGCTGTCATCGGCAGCCACCTTGAGTCTGCCGGTCGCGGTAAGGCTGATGATTGATCGCGGATTCGCTGGTGACGACCCGGCGGCCATTGATCGCTGGTTTATAGGACTGCTCGGCGTCGCCGGCGTGTTGGCAGTCGCCACAGCCGCGCGATTCTTTTTTGTCAGCGTGTTGGGCGAGCGTGTCGTCACTGACTTGCGGCAGAAGCTCTACACCCATCTGCTCGGTCTGGACATGGGATTCTTTGAACGCAACCGCAGCGGCGAACTGGTCTCGCGTTTGTCGGCCGACAGTGAGCAGATCCGCAGCATGGTCGGATCGAGTGCGTCGATTGCCTTGCGCAGCGTGGTCACTCTGCTCGGCAGCGGTCTGATGCTGGTGATCACCAGCCCACGTTTGGCTGGAATGGCGGCCATCGGCATTCCCTTGGTGGTGTTGCCGATCGTGCTCTACGGCCGCCGCGTGCAAGCCATCGCCAAAGAGAGTCAGGACCGTGTTGCGGAGGCCAATGCCCGCGCCGCTGAGACGCTCGGCGCCATGCATACCGTGCAAAGCTATGCTCGCCAGCGCTTCGAATCGGATCGCTTCGGTACTGCATTGCAGCGCGCACTCACGGCTGCGCGGCGGCGCATTCGCACCCAAGCCTGGCTGACTGCTTCAGTGATCCTGTTGGTGTTTGGAGCCGTCGTCGGCGTGCTTTGGATAGGCGCCAAAGACGTGGTAGCGGGCACGCTCAGCCCCGGCACCTTGGTCCAGTTCGTGGTGTATGCGGTGCTGGGTGCGGGCTCGGTCGGCGCGCTCAGCGAAGTCTGGGCTGAAGTCCAGCGCGCCGCCGGCGGCATGAGTCGGCTGCAGGAGTTGCTGGAAACCGATTCCGTCATTTCCGCGCCAGCCAACGCGCGCGCATTGCCATCGCCACTTCGGGCTGAAATCCGCTTTGAGGACGTTCGCTTTCACTATCCGTCGCGCCCGCTTACGCCGGCGTTGGACGGATTCAACCTGCGACTTGCGCCGGGCGAAACGGTGGCCTTGGTCGGGCCATCCGGCGCCGGCAAGAGCACCGTGCTGCAACTGATCGGGCGCTATTTCGATCCGCAAGCCGGGAGAATTACCCTCGATGGCATCGACCTGCGCGAACTCGACCCGGATGTATTGCGCACGCAGATTGCGCTGGTGCCACAGGACCCGGTTATTTTTGCCGCCGACGCCGCCGAGAACATCCGCTATGGCCAGCTTGATGCTGATCAAGCCAGTATTGAAGCTGCCGCCCGCAGCGCCGAGGCTCACGACTTCCTGATCGCATTGCCGGAGGGTTATGCCACGTGGTTGGGTGAGCGCGGCGTGCGCTTGTCGGGCGGGCAGCAGCAGTGACTGGCGATCGCGCGTGCAGTGTTGAAACAGGCGCCGATCCTGCTGCTGGATGAAGCCACCAGTGCCTTGGATGCCGCCAGCGAGCGCGCCATCCAACAAGCGCTTGATCGCCTGATCGTCGGACGTACCACCTTGATCATCGCGCACCGGCTCGCCACCGTGCGCCGCGCTGATCGCATCGTCGTGCTTGATCAAGGGCGCATCGTTGCCGAGGGCAGTCATGATGACTTGATCGCTGCCGGCGGTTTGTATGCCGAGTTGGCGCAATTGCAGTTCTCGCAATAACAAGTCGACACCTGGAAACGGCGGCGATGGAGTCAGCCTGCGCTCAAGCGTCGTCGACCTGCGGCAGTAGGAGCCATCTGCTGCACGCTCGCCGCTTAGGATGCAGGTTCGCCTCCACACATCAGCACCCGTGAACTTGCGTCTGGATACTGCTGACACCAATCGCCTGTTCTGGCAACTTCAGCTCGCCGGCTGGAGTGGAATATCGCTGTTCAGTTACTTGCTTGCGCTGGTCAATGGGCGTGGCTGGGACGCTTGGAAAGTCACCGTACCGGTCTACCTTGCAGGCTTTGCAGGCACCTTGGGTCTGCGCCTGCTGCTGCGGCTCTGGCGCGGTCTGTCGCCATTGCCTTTGGCCGCGGCCATCACCTTACCGGCCATCGCGGTGGGCGCATTGATGAGCATCGCGCTCGGATGGTCATGGGCGTTGACCTGTGTAGACGATTGCGAGCCGATGAAGACCAGCAGCTGGCTGGGCGCTATGGTCGGCTATACCTATCTGATCCTGGCCT
>JBBQQV010000479.1:0-2477 GCA_038215505.1 Lysobacterales bacterium | reverse complement strand
GCTTCGGATTCGCAACGCCAAGTATGCGCAGGACACCCGCCCCATCGACCCGCAGTGCAGCTGCCACACCTGCGCGAATGGGTTTAGTCGAGCTTACTTGCGGCATTTGGACCGCTGCAACGAAATGCTCGGACCGATGTTGGCGACGATTCACAACCTGCACTACTACCAGGAGTTGATGGTTGGGTTGCGGGGGGCGATTGTTGATGGGCGGTTGGATGAGTTTGTGGGTGCGTTTTATGCGGGGCGGGTGGCGTTGGGCTGAGTGGGCCGCTTTGTTGGCATTCCGGGGTTGGCCGGAAACGTGAGTTTCCCGCTTCTCTCGCTTCTCTCGCTTGTCTTTGCTTCAAGGCGAGTGAAGCACCAAAGGCTGGATTCCAGCGTTCGCCAGAATGAAGGCGAATCCGATGCAATCCGAAACACCCAACACCCACCGCCGCCACAGCGGCCAAAATCACCCCACCCCCTAGAAATCTGCCAACCCGCCCCCACGTGGCATAATCACGCGCTTTTCGCGGCGGGTTCGGGGTTCTCCTGAATCGCCAGACGCAACTCACGGACAATCACCGCCTCATGAACCTGCTCGACTTTTTCATTTCGCCAGCAATGGCCCAAGCAGCTGGACAACAACCACCGGTGTGGCAGCTGCCCTTGATGTTCGGACTTTTTTTCGTGGTCTTTTATTTCTTTGTACTGCGTCCGCAAAGCAAGCGCGCCAAAGAGCATCGCACCATGCTGGCGGCGCTAGCCAAAGGTGATGAAGTAGTGACTTCCGGCGGAATGGTGGGGCGGGTTGCCGAGATCGGTGACGCCTTCATCAGCGTCGAGGTGAGCAACAACGTCGTCATCAAATTCCAGCGCCAAGCGATCAGCGCGGTGCTGCCGAAGGGCTCGCTGAAAGCCGCCTGATTGATTGGCATCGTTCACCAGCGGCCAAGTTGCGGCCTGTCGCGACATTCGGCTGTTTCCTCTTCCTTTTCACCTAAGCGACCCTCGCGGTCGCCACTTCGGTAATCCGTATGCTTGAGTTTGCCCGTTGGAAGTACACGCTGGTGGCGTTGATGTTGATCGCCAGCGTGATTTATGCCGCGCCGAACCTGTTTCCGCAGGACCCTGCCGTGCAGGTAAGCGCGACGCGCAATTCGACGGTCGACGCCGCCCTGCAGAGTCGCGTCTCTGCGGCGTTGGAGAGGAGCAAAATTGAGGTCGTACGGGCCGAGATCAAGAACGGCAGCTTGCTGGTCCGGTTGCCCAATCCTGAGGCGCAGCTGTTGGCTGCCGATCTGCTGCGCAAGGAGCTGAAAGACAGCCACGTGGTGGCGCTCAACCTGGCTTCCAATGTGCCGGACTGGCTGGTCTCGATTGGTGCCACGCCGATGGTGCTTGGCCTTGATTTGCAAGGCGGCGTGCACTTTTTGATGGAAGTCGATCAGCGCGCGACATTGGAGAAACGCGAGAACGCGTTTGCGGACGATATCCGCGCTTTGTTGCGTAATAACGACGTGGGCTACGTCGCGGTGAATCGCACTAACACTGGCATTGAAGTGCAGTTGCGCGAAGCCGCTGACCGCAATCGCGCCGCACAGCTTGTTGGGCGTGACGTTCCCGAGTTGCAAGTCAGCAACGGTGCCACTGAAGATCTGCTGATCGCCAAGCTGCTGCCTGCACAAGTGAAAGCAGTGACCGACAGTGCACTCGAGCAAAACGTAGGCACCTTGCGCACCCGCATCAATTCGTTGGGTGTCGCCGAGCCGATCATTCAGCGCCAAGGCACCTCGCGCATTGTTGTGCAGTTGCCGGGTGTGCAAGACACTGCGCTTGCGAAAAAGATTTTGGGCGCCACGGCGACTCTGGAATGGCGTGCTGTAGTTGGTGAGGGCTTCACCTCGGCGATGGAAGCGGCCAATACGGGACGCGTGCCTCCCGATGCGCGCCTGTACTACATGCGACCGGATTCTGGTGTGGGAGGCAAGGGTCAGCCGGTGCTGCTGTCCAAGCGCGTGATTACCTCGGGCGACCAGTTGGTCGACGCACGCTCTGGATTCGAGCCGCAAGACGGTTCGCCGATGGTATCGATCAAGCTCGACAACGCTGGCGGCGCGCGCATGCTCGAGCACACCACCGACAACGTCGGCAAGCAGATGGGTGTTGTCTTCATCGAGCGAACGCCGGAGTCGCGTGAGGTCAATGGCGAGCAAGTGCGTTCGGTCAAAGTGACTGAAGAGGTGATATCGATGGCGACCACGCAAGGCGTATTCGGCAAGAACTTCCAGATCACTGGCTTGGAGAGCTCGGCCTACGCCAGCGAGTTGGCCCTGTTGATGCGTGCGGGCTCGTTGGCCGCACCGGTTGATATCGTGGAAGAACGCGTGATCGGTCCTTCCATGGGCCAAGACAACATTGACGCCGGCAAAGACGCGATTTTGATTGGCTTCGCCGCCGTCTGTTTGATGATGGTGCTGTATTACAAGTGGTTT
>JBBQQV010000478.1:0-2486 GCA_038215505.1 Lysobacterales bacterium | reverse complement strand
CTGGTCGGTCCCAGCAATCTGCTGGCCACCTTGCGACTGGTCGGGCACATCTGGCGCAGCGACCAACAGAACAAGAACGCACGCTCGATTGCCGAGCGGGCAGGGCTGCTGTTCGACAAGTTTGTTGGCTTCGTTGCCGATCTTGAGAACGTCGGGGACGCGTTAGACAAGGCGCAAAAAGCTCAACGCGCAGCGCTAGCAAAACTCTCGCAGGGCAAAGGCAACTTGGTACGGCAGACAGAACTGCTGCGTTCGCTGGGCGTGGCTCCGGCCAAGCGCCTGCCCGAGGGCTTGTTGGATGTGTCGGGTGCGGCGGAGTTGGTTGATGTGGCGCCCGCTGGCGATGCCGAGGAAAGCATTTGAGTGCACAGGGTTTTTGTGTGGCTGCCGCCTTGCATGCTGGCGGCCCGGTTGCCCAAGCAAGAATGCTCCAAGCAAGATTGCTCCCAGCAGGATTGGGCAGCCAGCCATTGGCCAGCTGATGTGAGCGCGCGCTTGTCGGCTTTTCGGGTGAGTTTGCTGACCCTGTTGTCCTTGGTGGCCTTTGCAGGTAACTCGCTGTTGTGTCGCGCGGCGCTGGCTCACACCCGCATTGATCCCGCCAGCTTCACCACCATCCGGCTTGTCGCCGGAGCGCTGACGCTCTGGCTGCTCGTCGCCATTCAACGCAAGCAGGCACATGCTGGCGGCAATTGGCCCTCGGCGATTGCTTTGTTGGTCTACGCCGCTGGGTTTTCGTTCGCCTATGTGAGCTTGTCGGCGGCAACCGGTGCGCTGCTGCTGTTTGCAGCTGTCCAAGCCAGCATGATCGGCTATGGATTGGCGACCGGTGAGCGTTTGCGAGTTTCCCAACGTTTGGGGCTGGGCTTGGCAGCCGTCGGAATCCTGATTCTGCTGCTACCTGGGCTGTCACGGCCGCCTTTGGTCGGAGCGTTTCTGATGGTGGCGGCAGGTGTCGCGTGGGGCATCTATTCGCTGCGTGGACGCGGTGGTGGTGATCCAATCCGGGTAAACGCCGGCAATTTCATGCGTGCCGCAGTGCTTGCTTTGGTGCTGAGCGCGCTGCTGCGGCAGCAAATAGTGTTGGACTGGTCGGGCTCCAGTTACGCCGTACTTTCGGGCGCACTGACATCGGCAATTGGCTATGCGATCTGGTACTCGGTGCTGCCCCACTTGCAGGCGGTCAGCGCTGCTTGCGTGCAACTGAGCGTGCCGGTGATTGCGGCCATTGGCGGCATCACCTTGCTGGGGGAGTCACCTGGCCTGAGGCTGGTGTTGTCGGCGCTGGCTGTGCTTTCTGGCATCGCAATCGTGGTTTTTGACAAGCGTGTGGTTCGGCCACGGCCATCAGCCGAATGAGTTTTGCTGCGTTGACGCTGCGACGAAATCCAGCACAAAGGGCATGCAGGTGATCGCGCTCATGCCGGCCAAGCACGCTCGATCATTGCTGCGAACGGCATATCGGTGGAGAGCGTGCCAAACGCCAGGCCGTGTCGCCCATCCAACCGCGAGCGACAGAAGCTATGCGCGAGCGCGTCGTTGCCCGCGCGCAGCAGCACCGCGGCCTGTAACACGAGCGCCAGACGCTCGACCACAAAGCGAGCGCCGGCTTCGATGTCTTTCATGTCTGAAAGGGTGCCCTTCAATGTTTCGACTTCACGCGCCAGCGCGCTGTCGAGATGTGCGGACGCCGCGAGTTCGGCGAGCACGGCGTCGCGTGACTCCGGCTCGCGCGCGAGCGCTCGCAGTACATCGAGGCATTGGATGTTTCCGCATCCCTCCCAGATCGAGTTCAGCGGTGCCTCGCGATACAAGCGTGGCAGGATCGATTCCTCAACATAGCCCGCACCGCCGAGGCACTCCTGCGCCTCGTTGACAAAGGCAGGCGCACGTTTGCAGATCCAGTACTTCCCAACGGCGGTGGCAATGCGTGCGAACGCCGCTTCGCGGGGATCGCGCGGTGATGCATCGACGGCGCGAGCGACTCGCATGGCGAATACCGTTGCGGCTTCCGATTCCAGCGCCAAGTCGGCCAGCACGTTGCGCATCAAAGGTTGATCCACCAGCAGCTTTCCGAACGCACGCCGATGTCGCGCGTGGTGGATCGCCTCGACCAGCGCGCGCCGCATCTCTGCTGCCGAGCCGAGCATGCAATCCAGCCGCGTCAGCGCAACCATTTCAAGAATCGTCGCCACGCCGCGGCCCTCATCGCCGATTCGCTGAGCCCAGGCCCCGTTGAACTCGACCTCGCCGGAAGCATTCGACCAGTTGCCGAGCTTGTCCTTGAGTCGCATCAGCTGCATCGCATTGGGCGTGCCGTCTGGCCGCCATCGTGGCAGCAGAAAGCAACTCAAGCCTTCTTGCGCCTGCGCCAGCACCAGAAACGCATCGGACATCGGCGCTGAGAAAAACCATTTGTGCCCAACCAACGCGTACTCGTCGCCGCCGAGTGCATGCGCCAGCGTGCTGTTGGCGCGCACGTCGTA
>JBBQQV010000477.1:0-2507 GCA_038215505.1 Lysobacterales bacterium | reverse complement strand
TCTGCTCACCGGGGGTTTCGATCAAGAGCGCCGCAATGCCAAATGCGACGCCCTCGTCCGTCCCAAGACTGAAGTCCTGCATGAATCGTGCGCCGTCGCCATCGAATTTGAATGCAGCCACTACGGGAGCGAACCAGCGGCTCAATGCCTCCCGACTCGGCGGCTCTTTGAGCAGCGCGCGCCACTGGCTGTGGCTCGTCACCGGCGTGGTTGTCTGCAGCAGACCGATCGCAAACTGTGCAAGCGCACCGTTGAAATCGGCTCGGTCGGCATCGAACGCCAGGATGTCCGCTCGCGCGAGCTGCGTCGGGTTTACCCACTCACGTGTTCCGTCGCGCGTGCGCACGGGCATCCAGCCTTCATCGAGCAGGTTCACTCGCCTTCCTCCTGTTCTTCGTTCTTGGCGGGCGCCAATCCGCTCATGGACGAGTATGTCCAATCGCAGCTTCTGGCGGGTTGGTGATTGCGCTCGGAGCTCATGGCGCGCCCGCGCCATACGCCATCCGCGCATGATTCGAGCGGCAGCGCCACCATCCACTTGCCGGCGCCCGGCATCTCAGCCTCGGCAGCGCACAGTGCGGCCTCGCGCATCTGCGAGTCGCCGGCGGCCCGGCTTTCGATCAGCCGCGCTGGCACCCGCACGCCGCTGTAGGCCCACGCGGCTGCCGCGGAATTGTGTTCCACCCAGGGCCGCAGCTGTTCGCCATCCCAGCGGGCAAGCACCACGGTGGTACTGGCTTCGCCCAGGCGGGTTGGCGTCTTGGCTTCGCTCCACCAGTCAACGACGTCGCCCCGGGCGTAGCCGGCATTCACCTTGACGACGTTTGCGCCGCCTTGTGATCGCGCCGCCAGGTCGCCACCTTCGGCTCGGTTGGCGTGGGCAGTAAGCTCTGCCGGCACGGTCGCCACGTCGTTGAAGACTGTTTCGATCCAGTTGCGAGCGTCCTCAGGCATGCGCATACAACCCGACTGCAGCAACTGCGCCGTCAACCAAAGCTGGGCGTGATTCGGATAGACCGCCGCCGCCCTCGGAAGACAGACCTTGTACCAGTTCGACGCGGGTGTCGGCGTCCATGCGGGGCCATGAACCCACAGGCATGGCGAGCAGCGCTCGTCGCGCGCCCCATTGCCGAGCAGCCTGTTGCCGCGGGCATCGCGCACGTGACGTTGCAAGCGGCCGGCCCTCTGGATCAGCCGGTCGATGGGGGCCAGGTCGCTAACGACGACGTCCCAATCGGCATCCAGGCTCTGTTCGACCACCTGGGTGGCGATGACCAGTTGCCCACGTCGTTGGTCGGCGCGGCTTCCCGGGCCGAAGCGCTCGAGGATGCGGGCTTCTGTAATCAGCCGGTCTGCGAGCGCGAATCGTGCATGGAACAACGTGATCTTGTCCGCGTCGAGGTGATTACGCATGGCCTCGAATGCCTCCAGCGCGTCGGAGACCGTATTGCGGATCCAGCAGACGCAGAGGCCCTCAGCAAGCGACTTAACGATCATGTCGATGACGGCTTGTTTGTCCGCAACGCAACGCAGCAGTACGCTGCGGCAGACCTCGGGACGCGAGGCCAGCGGCTTCTCGCTCGCTTGCACGCCCATGGCCGCGTGCCATCGGGTCACGAGCGGAAAGTCGTTCGATTCCAGTTGAGGCCGTGGGGGCGTGCTGCTGCCTTGCGCCAGCGCGCTCCCGCGGGCGAAGGCGGCAAGCAGGCTATGTTTCATACCCTGCGGTAAGGTCGCCGACAGCAGGATGGCACTTCCGCCGGCGTAAGCATGAAACTCCAGCAGCGACTCCAACACCCGTTGCATGTAGCTGTCGCAGGCGTGCACCTCATCGACGATCAGCACCTTGCGGAACAGCCCGAGCAAGCGCAACGACTGGTGCTTGCTGTGCAGCACGCCGAGCATGGCCTGGTCGATGGTGCCGACGCCGGCCGCGGCCATCAAGGCACGCTTGTTGTGATCCGCCAGCCATGCAGTGCAGCGCGCACTTGCGGATTCGTCGCGCTGCGTCACGTCGTTCTCTCGGGGCCCGGAGCGCAGCACAGTGGCGGCGAAGGCTTCCACCAGATTGCGCTGACCGTGGGCCAGAGCGAGGCTGGCGTCGCCGCCGAACAAGCGTTGGAACACCGCCGTAATACGACCGTACATGGCATTTGCCGTCGCCATGGTGGGAAGGCCGATGAAGAAGCCATCGGCTTGGCCGCTCGCCATCATGCGATGCGCCAGCATCACCGCCGCCTCGGTCTTGCCGGCACCGGTCACGTCTTCGAGCATGACCAGCGCGGGTTCGGCCGGTTGTGGCTCGGTGCTGGCCCAGGCTTGCAGCGGCGAAGGTCTAATGATGGACGGAAACAGCTCGACCAACAGCGCATGCGTAGGCGCTTCGGCCGGCATCACCCCAGTGTCTGCCAGTGCCGCAACCGCACGCTGTTTGGCGCGTTCCCAGTAGCCTTGAAGCCGACCGTCGGCAGGCGCTTGGGCGCAGTAGGGAAAGTAGAGGGTATTCG
>JBBQQV010000476.1:0-2509 GCA_038215505.1 Lysobacterales bacterium | reverse complement strand
AGATGGCCGTCGCGAATCGTCGGCTGGAACGGATCGCTTGTCCAAGCCGCGCTGGGACCTGCCGGAACAACATCGGTGTGACCCAACAGACAGATCACCGGGGTGCCGCTGCCGTGTGTCGCCCACAGGTTTTTCACTGCTCCAAAATCGAGCTGTTGGATGCAGAATCCAGCGTTGCGCAGTCGCTCGCTGATCAGTGCTTGGCAGCCGGCGTCGTCGGGAGTCAGCGATGCCCGCGAGATCAGTTCGCGGGTGAGCGCAAGCACTTCGGAATTATTGGCCATGTCGGCGATGCTCACGGCAAGGTCGATGCAGCAGTTACTTCGACGCGAAACGCAGCAAGTACTGCCTGTCAGTGAAGCCCACGCTGACGCTGCCATCGGCCAAGACGGTCACCGGTCGCCTTATCAGTGCCGGATACTCTTTGATCAGCAAGGTCCACTCGGGATCGCTGGCAGGTTCTTTTCGCGCCAATGGCAAATTGCGCCAGGTCATCGATGAGCGATTGACCAGCTTTTCCCAGCCACCCAGTGCCGATGACCACTGCTTGAGCGTGGCCGGGTCGACGGGGTGCTCGCGATAGTCGATGAAGGTGCATTCAATCCGATGGCGCAGCAGCCAGTTCTTGGCTTTGTCGCTGGTGTTGCATTTGGTTAGGCCGTAGAGGGTGGTCATTAGGGCTGGGGGCTGGGGGTTGGGGGCTTAAAGCAGCCGAGCAGGCTCGGCTGTATGACGGCAAGAGCGGTTTAGCGGGGTGGGCGAGCGCTTGTAGAGCGGAGCTTGCTCCGCTGTGCTTTTTAAGGGCGTCGCCTCACGCACGCAACAACTCGTTGATCGACGTTTTACTCCTTGTGCGCTCATCGACTTGTTTGACGATCACGGCGGCGTACAGCGAGTGGCTGCCGTCGGCGGCAGGCAGACTGCCCGCAACAACGACACTTCCCGCAGGCACGCGGCCATAGCTGACTTCGCCGGTCGCGCGATTGAAAATGCGGGTGGACTGGCCGAGAAACACGCCCATGCCAATGACACTGCCACGCTCGACCACTACACCTTCGACAACTTCCGAGCGCGCACCGACGAAGCAGTTGTCTTCAATGATGGTCGGCGAGGCCTGCAGCGGCTCAAGCACACCACCAATGCCGACGCCGCCGGACAAATGACAATCGGCCCCGATCTGCGCGCAGGAACCGACGGTCGCCCAGGTATCTACCATCGTTCGCGCACCAACAAAGGCTCCGATGTTGACGAAGCTTGGCATCAACACGCAGTCGCGCCCCAGATGCGCACCCCGTCTGACCACCGCGCCGGGCACGATGCGCGCACCCACCTCCACAAACCTGGCGGCATCGGCGTTCTCAAAGCGCAGTGGCACTTTGTCCCAATAGGGTGCCGGCGCACCTTGCATACGCTGCATTTGATTGACGCGGAAATACAGCAGCACCGCTTTTTTCAGCCAGTCGTTGATTTGCCAAGCGCCGCCATCGGCAGGTTCAGCGACGCGCAACTGCCCTGCTTCCAAATCATCCAAAACCCGCTCGACAGCGGGACGAACCTGCCCTTCGATCTCGTCGGGTTGCAGGCTGCTTCGACGCTCGAAGGCGTCCTCGATAAGCGAACGCAGGGATTCAGATGGCGACAACATGAGGCTCCGCAGCAATTGAGAGATCGAGACTTTCAAGCATGGCTTCTTTCAGCGCGGTGGCGGCGTCATCGGTGAGTGGCGCGTCGTGCTCGTCGCTGATCAGGAAAAAATCCTCGACGCGCTCGCCAAAGGTCGCGATGCGTGCGTCGTGCACACGTAAGCCTTGACTGCGCAGCACGGCGGACACGATCGCCAGCAAACCGGGTCGGTCGGTACACACCAGGCTCATCTCGGTGCGGCTGTTGCTGGTGAGCGAAAACTCGACCCGTGTTGCGACCCGGAAGTGCTTCAGTTGCCGCGACATGGCGCGCCGCGCAGTGGGAGTGCGTAGCGGCGAACGGCTCAAGGTTTCGTAGATCGCTTCTGCCACGGTACGGGCGCGGCGCTCAGGCGAGACGAACTCGCTGCCGGCGTCCAACACCTGAAAAGTATCCAGACTGTTGCCGCGGGTGGAGGTCACGATGCGCGCCTCGACCACATTCAGGCCGAGCCGATCCAAGGTGGCGGCGACGGCGGCAAACAGGCCGTCGCGGTCGGGCGAGTAGACAAACACTTCGAGGGCACCGGGGCGCTCATGCGCGCGCGCCAGCACGCGCGGCTCGCCCGGATGCGCGTCGGCGATGCCCAAGGTCTGCCAAGCGATCTGCTGCGGTCGATAGCGGAGGAAACTCTCGTCGGGAAATTCTTCCCAGATGCGCGCGATCTCCTCGCCGCCCATGCCGTGGGCATAGATCATCGCTTCCGCTTCGTTGCGGGTTTCGCCGATCCGCTCGATTGCGTGTGTGCGATGCTCCAGACCGCGCCGTAGCGCGAAACGGGTCGCCCCGTACAAGTCAGCGAGCAAGCGGTCCTTCCACGCGTTCC
>JBBQQV010000475.1:0-2521 GCA_038215505.1 Lysobacterales bacterium | reverse complement strand
CGCGGCGGATCGATGATGCCGACGGTGCCGACAAACACCAGGTCCCGTTCCAGCGTGTCGGCCGCCTGCACGTCCTCTGCGGCTGCCAGTGGTCGGTAAGCCACGGCCAAGGTGCGCAAGGCTGCGTCCGACAGCGTGTCGACATCGGCCAGAATCTTGGCTCGTCGCGCCGCATCGAGGGCGACCACTTCCATCCCCACACGTAGCCGATTGCAGCGCTCCAGCAATACATCCGGCGCGCCTTTGCTAATCACTATGGATTGATCGTTGTGCTCGTGATCGACGTCGATGGTCGACATCATCTTGCGTTCCGACGTGAACGGAATCTCGCCGCTGCGGGTGAAGCGCTGTTCGCGGCGTGCACTGACACCCAGTTTTTGCTCGGCGACCAGGAACGCCGCTTCGGTCGGATCGCCATGGATTTCCCACTCACCGGCGGCGGTCTGGCGTAGCTCGGCATTGCCCGCCAAGCTGCCACCACTCAACATCACGATGTGCTCAGCCCACACTGGTCCATCTTCGAGCTTGCGGCCTGCGTGCTCCACTTGACCCACAGGTGCGTATCCCACGCCGGTGAGATGGGTGCCGCCGGAAGCAGTGATCACCTGCACGATGGTCATTTCCGCGCGGGTCAGGGTGCCGGTCTTGTCCGAGGCGATGACCGATGCAGAGCCCAGGGTTTCCGCCGACGACAGCTGCTTGACGATGGCGTGTTGCTTCGCCATGCGCTGCACACCCAAGGCAAGTACGACTGACAATATCGCCGGCAACCCTTCGGGTACGGCCGCTACCGCCAGTGAGACGCCCAGCAGCAGCACGTCGATGACGTCGGCCGCGTCGCGAGGTTTGGATAGCAGCAGGACCGTGACCACCACCACGACGGCAATGACCACGACGGCCAAGCCCAGCATGCGGCCGACGGCGGCAATCTCTTTTTCCAGCGGTGTCGGTGCCTCCACTGTTGCTTCCAGCAACTTGGCGATGGAGCCGACCTGCGTGTCCATGCCGGTGGCCGTGACCACCGCACGCCCGCTGCCTTCTGCGACATCGGTACCCTTGAAGACCATGTTCAGGCGATCACCAAGGGCGGTAGCTCTTGGCAGTATTGCGGCGTCTTTCAGCACTGCCTCACTTTCGCCAGTCAGCGAGGCTTCCTGCACCCGCAACGTTGCGGCTTGCAGCAGTCGTGCATCTGCGCCGATGGCGTCGCCTTCGGCAAGCACGAGCACGTCGCCTCGCACCAGTTCCGCGCTGGGCACTGCCAGCAGTTGCCCACCTCGCAGCACAGCGGAGGTGGCGGGAGTCATCTGCGCCAGTGCCGCCACCGCGTCCGCTGCCTTGGCCTCCTGGAAAAAGCCGAGGACCGCATTCAGAACGACAATAGTGGCGATGACCAAGGCATCCACTGGCCAGCCGACGCTGCCTTTGATCACCCACGCCAGCAGTGCGATGGCCACGGCAGCGAGCAATAGGTAAACGAGCGGATCATGAAAGTGGGCCAGGAAGCGTCGCCACGCCGGCTTCCTCGGCACCGCTCGGAGATCATTGCGGCCGTCCTCGGCGAGCCGGCGTGACGCCTCGCTCGCCGACAGCCCGCTTTCGGGATCTACCCCGAGAACACTGGCAATGTGCTCGGCGCTGCTGAGGGATGGATCGTGGAGTAGTTTTGTTTTTGCGATCATGGGTGAGCGCGAAGCGAGTCTGAGATGGGCATGCGATCAGCGTTCGAACTGTAAGGCTACTTCCAGTCGCGCACCTCAGGCATGTCATCACCTTGCTGCACACATCAGGCGCGCGCGGATGGAGGCCAATGGCGTGCCTGGGAAAGAAAGCACCCGCGCAGCGCAGCTCTTCCTGCCGTCTGCCGTTGATTCACGCGCCGTCGCCAACGGCATCAACCTAGTCGCCGTGACTCAAATCATCGGTGCGGCAGCCCACACAGCGAGGCCGCAAAGGTCTGCTCTGACGAATCGGTCGGTCGACGCGCCGATGCCTCCGCCAGCGCCTTGTCGGCGATCTGCTGCGCATCCCTTGAGTCAGCCCAATAATGCGTATGAACAGAATGGCCAAGCGCCATGATCGACGCCAGTAAGTCGAGTAGATTGAGTCTTGGCTTTGACCACAATGCAGCTATGAACGAACAGCTCCCGTTTATCGATTCAGCTGATTGCGCCACGTTGTGCGCAGCGCCCAGCTTGTTTGATCAATTGAACCGGGACTGCATCTGTATTGGTGTCGATCCGACGGCACTGCATCGCGAACTGGAAGCAGTGTTAGGGTCGTTCGGCCTACCGCAAGCATGGGCAGAATCGCACCCGCATCTGTTTGCCGCATTGCCGGTATTCGTCTCGCGTGGGCACATTGAAACCATGGCGAGTGTGGTGAAAGCGATTGAGCACGTCATTGCCTTGGCTGCCTATCGTACGGCCGTATTGGCGTGGGCACCGCAGATCGCAAGCTTCGATCCAGGCTCGCCGGGCGGATTGTTGGGCTTGGATTTCCACCTCGGGCCCGACGGGCC
>JBBQQV010000474.1:0-2529 GCA_038215505.1 Lysobacterales bacterium | reverse complement strand
CGTTTGGGGACGATTTCGCCCAATACCACGGAGCAGTAAGTCACCAGTACCACCATGATGGCCGTCGCCGCGACCTTGCTATAGGGCGCGATGGCTGGATAGTCCTTGAACACCTCGATCAGCCGCTCAGCGATGGCACTCTCGCCGAATGCGCCGCTTAAGATGCCGATGGTGGTAATGCCCACTTGGATGGTCGACAGAAAGCGGCCGGGATCATTGGCGAGACTCAAAGCAACCTGCGCACCCGCGCTGCCATTGTCAGCGCGTTGCTGCAGGCGCGCTTTTCGCGATGAGACGATGGCCATTTCCGACATCGCAAAGATGCCATTGATGAGGACCAGCACAAACAGAATCAGAATTTCCATTGCAGAGAGAGCGGTGCCGACGCGGCGGCGGTGAGGCGATGTTACCCGACGAGGTCGAGGTCTTTGGTTCGTTTTGACTGTGCGACCCTGTATTGGGTCCCCACGGCTGCACTCGCGTGGATTGGTTTTTCACTGCGATTTTTCCTCTTGCGGGTTGAGGCATCGAAGCGGAGCAGACTCTCCGGCGAATCCTCAGCAAGCGAGCGAAGCAGGAAAACTGCCCCACCAAAGTCGCAATCCCAGCCCAACGCAGTGACGTGAGACCGGAGTGTTGATGAAGAACGGTCAACTACGGCTGCCATAATGGCGTGATGGAAGGAGCATGGCTCGACGGCATATTGGATTGGATCGCGCTGCATTCCGTTTCGGCGGGCGCGCTGATCTTTGCTATCGCCTTTCTTGATTCGCTGCTGATTCTTGGTGTTGCAGTGCCGGCGCTACCGCTGCTGTTTGGCGTGGGCACCTTGATCGGCACAGGCCATATCGACGGAACCTATGCGATTGCTTGTGCCGCCGCTGGGGCGTTTGCGGGTGATGGTGTCAGCTTCTGGGTGGGCCGACGCTGGGGACCGCAGTTGCGCGGAGTGTGGCCGTTCCGGCGCTATCCACAATTGCTCAATCGCGGTGAAGTGCTGTTCAAGCGGCACGATGCCAAGAGCATTCTGATTGCGCGTTTTGTCGGCGCTGTGCGGCCGTTCGTGCCGGCCATTGCGGGCATGTTGGGCATGCCAATCAAGCGCTATGCGCTGGCCAGCGCCTTCGCGGCGATAACCTGGGCGACCGTGTTTCTGGTTCCAGGTTGGGTGTTCGGCGCTTCCTACAACGCGGTTGCCGCCGTCGCTGATCGGCTGGTGCTGGTCCTTGGTGCCATGTTGTTGCTGTTGGCTGCGGTGGGAGCTTGCGTGCTTTACATCTGGCGCTGGTTCGATGGCCACGCCAACAGCTTGCTGGCATCTGCATTGGCATGGAGTCGAGCACATCCACGTTTGAGTCGCTACGCAGTGCCGTTGATCGATCCGACCCGACCGGAGTCAACGTCGTTAGCGATCCTGGCGGTCGGACTGTTGGTCATCGGTTGCGGCGTTTTCGGCTTGCTCACGACACTGCTGGTGAATGACGGTCTTAGTGTCGACCGCAACGTCCACGCATTCATGTTGACCTTGCGCAATCCGCTGGCGGATCGCTTGTTGGCCGGAATTGCTTCAATTGGCGATGCGGTGGTGTTGGCGCCGGCAGTCACGTTGACCATGCTCTGGTTGCTTTGGCGTCGGCGCTGGATGGCGGCAGGACATTGGGGGGCCGCGCTCGCTTTCGGGTTGGTGCTTACCGTCGCGCTTGAAGCGTTGATCGATATGCCGAAGCCGCCTGGTGCTCACGAAGGTTTTGGCTTCCCCTCGGTGGCGGTGACAATGGCGACGATCACCTTCGGGTTCTTCGCCGTGCTGATCGCGCGCGAGCTGCCCGGTCGCTCCCGCGTCTGGCCTTACACACTGGCGGCCGGCGTAGTCGCCTTGTTGGGTTTTTCGCGCATCTACTTCGGTATGCATTGGTCAAGCGATGTGGTTGGTGGGGTGCTGCTCGGCGTGTTCTGGCTGTTGGCGCTTGGCATCGCTTACCGACGACATGCGGCGCGCTCGTTCTGGATGGCTCCGTTGGCTTGGATTTTTTATGTAAGTTTCTGTGTCGCGGCGGTTTGGCACGCGCCGCGAGCGATCGACCCGTTACTCCGCAGCATTGCGCAACCCCCGCGAGCGCTGGTATTGGATGCTAAGCATTGGTGGGTGGATGGTTGGCGTCGGTTGCCGGCTGAGCGCGACGCCCTCGATCCGAAACTGCGCTGGCCGTTGAACGTACAAATTCTGGGCGAGCTGCAACCGCTGCAGGACAGTTTGCGATCGCAGGGATGGCAGGTGCAGCCACAGGCAGATTGGATTGGGACGCTGTCCTTGCTCGACACCTCGGCTACCGCGGACGAGCAACCGATCTTGCCGGCGACGCTCGACACCGAAGCTGAAGTCTTGTTGCTGCGTCGACAGATTTCTCCCCAGCAGCTGCAGGTTCTGCGAATCTGGCGTGCGCCGGCAAGGGTCATGCCCGACCGCGGGTTGTGGATCGGCTCGGTGCAGACGATGACGCTGACGCGGCCCTTGAGCATGTTCGCGCT
>JBBQQV010000473.1:0-2551 GCA_038215505.1 Lysobacterales bacterium | reverse complement strand
ATTGATCGCGCTGCATTGGCATTCGGAATGCCGATGGGTCCGATCGAACTGATCGACACGGTGGGCCTGGACGTTGCAGCCAGTGTCGGCAAAATCATGGCTGAATTTCACGGTCAGGAACTGCCGCCAGGCTTCACCGTTGCCGCTGGCCGCCGCGGCAAGAAGGACGGCCAAGGCCTGTATCGATGGGAAAACGATCGCGCAGTCAAACCCGAAGTGCCCAAGGACTATCGCGCACCTGAGGATCTCGAGGATCGCTTGATCCTCGCCATGCTCAACGAAGCCGTGTCCTGCCTGCACGATCGCGTGGTCGCCGATGCCGATCTGCTCGACGCCGGCGTCATCTTCGGCACCGGCTTTGCGCCATTTCGAGGCGGCCCGATCCAGTACATTCGCGATGTGGGTGCGGCTGGGTTGAAGGCGAAGCTTCAGGGTTTGGCGAAACGACATGGACCCCGATTCACACCGCGGGCGGGCTGGGAGACGGTTTAGGTTTTCATTCGGGGTTGCGGTTTATGCCGTCTCGCACGGCATTCTGGCGAATGCCGGAAGCTATCTTTATAGGGCTTCTTTCCCTTGACCTTGCCTCAAAGCCAATTCAAGGCAAGAGAAGCTGAAGAGCTGAGAAGCTGAGAAGCTGAGAAGCCGGATTCCAGCCTTCTCCGAAACGACGAACTCAGAGTCCGGACCTCACCAATCCAAACAACCACCCACTCACACAAAAAGAAAAAAGCGCCTCCTCACATCGTATGCGTAGGCTTATCCGACCCCTGCATGCCTGCCAGTTGTGTTTCTACCTTGCCGCGAACCTGTTCGCCTTCAACTGAATCATTGAACTGCACGCCGATGCCGGCGGTGCGGTTGCCTTGTGCGCCCTGCGGAGTGATCCAGCAGACTTTGCCGGCGACCGGAAGGCGCTCTTTGTCGTCGGGCAAGGTCAGCAGGATGAACACTTCGTCGCCCAGGCTGTAGCGGCGGGTGGTAGGGACAAAAATGCCGCCGCCTTTGATGTAAGGCATGTACGCGTTCAACAACGCGCCCTTGTCTTTGATCGCCAACGACAGGATGCCCTGCCGTGCCATTGCTCCACTCATGTGACGCTCCCCTGCCCTGTGCTTCGACTGTGCCCACTTCGATTGTGCCCAAGTTGTCGGCACGCTCCGATCATAGCCGCATTGCTGATTCCCATCGTTCCAACAATCCGCACAGCAGCAGATCGGTGCGCAGCGGTGCATCCAGCAGTTCGCGAGTGCGGTTGGCCTCGTCGAACCATGCAGCTAGCTTGGGAAAATCGCCGATTGCGGTCAAGCCGGCCGTTTGCAAGCCAAGATCATGCCGCTGGCCAAACTGCATGCGGCCGAGATCGCGCGCCACCTCTGCAGCAAAGCGCAGGCGTTCTTTTGCTGATTCATCCGCCCAGCGCAGGGCTACGCTCATGGCCCGCTCGCGACCCGCAGCAAGCGCCGCCAGATCGCGCCGAACCTCAGCGCGCATAACTAACCGCTGGTCATTCATATAGGCCAAGGCGAGGCCCGGATTGCCTTCCGCCGCCGTCAATGCATCGTCGATCTGCGCGGTGTCGGCAGCCCGTTGTAAAAGCCATTCACGCGCTTCATCCGCACTTGGCATGCGTAGCTCTACGCGCTGACAGCGGCTGCGGATGGTGGCCGAAAGGCGCGCGGGTTGGGCCGTGATCAAGATCAAGTAGCGACCCGGCAGGGGCTCTTCCAATGTCTTCAGCAGGGCATTGGCGGCTGCGCCCTTCATGCAACACGCGGGCTCGATGATCGCCACCTGTGCGCCACCAAATTGCGCCGTCAGCGAAAACCATTGGCTCAGCCGACGAATCTGCTCGACCAGTATCTCGCTGCGCGGTTTGCCGGTCTTCTCGTTGATCTCGATGCCGATCGGGTTGAAATCGGGATGGGTTCCGGCAACGAATAGTCGGCAACTGCGGCAAACCGTGCAGGCCATGCCGTCGGCGCTGAGCGGCTGCGTACACAGAATGCGTTGCGCCAGCGCGGTGGCCAGCTGCAGCTTGCCAAGTCCTGTTTGTCCCACCAGCAACTGTGCGTGTCCCAATCGACCCGCCGCCAGCGAGCCACCCAGGTTGCTCCAAGCGCGCTGCTGCCACGGCGACAATCTCGCCTTCATCGCGAATCCGCGACGGCAAGCACGGCCGCAGTCACTGCGGCTGCGACCAGGGCTATCGACTGCGAGGCATCAATCACCCGCCATCGCTGCGGGTCCGCGTGTGCTCGCTGTCGATAGCAGTCTCGAACGCGTTCAAAAAATGCATGCGATTCCACTTCAATTCGATCAGCGATGCCGCCGCGAGCGCGGGCTCTTTCAAGCCCCGCAACGATGGGCAGGTCAAGCAACAGGACCAGGTCCGACTTCCTGCCGACTGCCCAACGCTCGAGCTCGGCGATCACCCCTCGATCCAAGCCACGGCCGCCGCCCTGATACGCAAAGCTGGCATCGGTGAAGCGATCCGCCACCACCCAGGTACCGCTGGCAAGCGCGGGCGCGATCCGCTCGTGCAGCAATT
>JBBQQV010000472.1:0-2557 GCA_038215505.1 Lysobacterales bacterium | reverse complement strand
CAATGACCTGGCTCTCGCCATCCTCGTTGGTCGCGACCGTCTTGAAGGCACCTTCGCGCGCCACAAACAGCGAACCCAACGGCTGACCGGATCGAAACAGGCTTTCGCCGGTCGCCAGTGGGCGTCGGTTGCGGACGATTTCGTCCAGCCGCTGCAGATCGCCACTGTCAATGCCTGCCGGAAGGCAGAGCACTTGCAATGAGCACTGACCACAGCTGCGCCGCAGCCGATCCAGACTGACGCTCTCAGTGTTCACGTGCAAAGCAAACGCCGCCTCAAACACGTGCAACGTGGTTCATCGTGCCGCTGATCACGCCGCCGACGCAGGCTCATTCAGGCGTCCTGTATCCGATACTCCGGCAGCTTCTTCGCCACCGCCACATTCTTCAGCGTCACGTAAGCCGGCAAACCGTCCTTGCCATAGGGCGGGGCGTCTTCGCCGCGTATCAGCGGCTCGAAATAGCGGCGCGCAGCGGCGGTAATGCCGTAGCCATCGCGGCGGATGAAACCCTTCGGCAATACTTTCTCGTGATTGGCGACTTTCGAAAGCGGCGCCGATTCGATGCGCCAGCGGTAAGGCGCGTCAGCCAAACGCTTGATGATCGGCATCACTGCGTTTTGTCCCGCCAAGGCATATTCCACCGCCGCCTTGCCGACGGCATAGGCATGTTCGACATCGGTTTTGGAGGCCAGATGACGCGCCGAGCGCTGCAAATAGTCGGGCACTGCCCAATGGAACTTGTAGCCCAGGCGCTCCTTGATGCGTTGCGCGATCGTTGGGCCGACGCCGCCCAATTGCGAGTGACCAAAGGCGTCAACGCTGCCGGCTTCGGCGACAAAACGACCATCCGGCCAGCGCAGACCTTCCGACACCACGACGGTGCACCAGCCCACGCGCTCGACCGTGGCCTTGACCTTGGCCAAAAACTCTTCTTCGTCGAAACGTTTCTCGGGGAACAGGATCAGATGCGGCGCTTCGTCGGGTCCGCGTTGCGCCATGCCGGCGGCGGCGGCGATCCAGCCGGCGTGGCGACCCATCACTTCCATCACGAAGACTTTGGTTGACGATTCGGCCATCGAAGCCACATCCAGGCTCGCTTCCAGCACCGACACCGCAGTGTATTTGGCGACCGAGCCAAAGCCGGGACAGCAATCGGTGATGGCAAGATCGTTGTCGACCGTTTTCGGCACGCCGATACAGGCCAGGGGATAACCCAGTTCGCGGCTGATCTGCGACAACTTGTTGGCGGTGTCGGAAGAGTCGTTGCCGCCGTTGTAGAGAAAGTAGCGGATATCGTGCGCGCGGAACACGTCGATCAGGCGTTCGTACTGGGCGCGGTTGTCCGTGAACGATTTCAGCTTGAAGCGGCAGGACCCAAAAGCCCCGCCGGGGGTGTGCCGCAAACCGGCAATCGCGGCAGCCGACTCTTTGCGGGTGTCGATCAATTCTTCTCGCAAGGCACCGATGATGCCGTTCCTGGCGGCCAGCACGCGCAGCTTGCTGCGTCGCGCGGTTTCGATGACGCCCGCCGCCGTGGCGTTGATGACGGCGGTGACCCCGCCGGATTGTGCATACAAAAGAGTGCCTTGGCCCACCTGAATCCCCTTTATTATTGCGCGCTGCGATGCGGTTTGACTTGCCCCATGCCAGCAGTTAGCGTGTCTGTTCAATGCGCTGCGGAGTCGCCGACGAGTTTAAGGTCTCGCGCGTGCCTCAGGTAGCGCGCTAACCATTGGGACATGAACGAGCATGCGACTGGTACTACTGGGGGCGCCCGGCTCGGGCAAGGGCACGCAGGCAGCTAAGCTGAAAGAAGCGCTGGCGCTGCCGCATATCTCCACCGGCGATCTGCTGCGCGCTGCGGTGGCTGCGGGCACACCGCTTGGCTTGCAGGCAAAGGCGGTGATGGAGCGCGGCGAGCTGGTGTCCGATGACATCGTGCTCGGCATGCTCGAAGTCCGGCTGCGCATGGCAGACACGGGCAATGGCTTCATCCTTGACGGCTACCCGCGCAACCTGGTGCAAGCCAATGCGCTGGATGCGCTGCTGGAGCGGTTGGGCCAGCCGGTCGATATCGCCGTGCAACTGGACGTCGACACCGAATTGCTGATCCAACGCATCGCCGGTCGCGCGCAAGCCGAAGGCCGCGCCGATGACAGCCCGGATGCGGTGCGTAATCGGCTGCGCGTTTACTCCGATCAAACCGCCCCGGTCATCGACTATTACCGGGCCAGCAACCGGCTGGTCTGCGTATTCGGTGTTGGTGCAATGGAAGAGGTGCTGGCGCGCGTGCTGGCTGCAATTCGTTCGCAGACAGCGGGCGCCAACCTGGCGGCGGTTTCCTGAGCGCAACGCCGCGGCACAACAATCCACCGATCTGTGCTGTCGAGCGTCTGCGATGACACCGATCATTGGCCAACTGCTTGAGCTTTGCCTGTTGCGTCGAGCGCCGCAGGATCTGCCGCACTCTCCAGAGTTGGCGCGTGGCTTGATCATGGCCGGTGTCGGTATCGACCTGCTCTACACCACGCTGATCGATTTCCCGCAGGCGATCCC
>JBBQQV010000471.1:0-2560 GCA_038215505.1 Lysobacterales bacterium | reverse complement strand
CCCGAAGAACCAGGCAGCAAGAGCGAAAAGAAGAAAAGTGGGACGTTAGCTCAGTCGGTAGAGCAGCGGACTTTTAATCCGTTGGTCGGCAGTTCGAGCCTGCCACGTCCTACCAATACAGCAAAGGAAACCATGCTATCTTTTCGATAGTGTGGTTTTTTCTTTGGAGCGTGATGTAACGGCGGATGTAAGCGGATTTCCCAAATACAGCGCCAGGAACCGGCTCAAAGCATCGGCCAGCACCAGCAGGTGAACCGGCCAGCAGCGTTCCCGCGTAACGGACATCGGCAGCACGCGACGGGCGCTTTACCCCACAGCACTAGGCAATGGCTCACAGGCGCGCCCGCGCCGGCACATCAACAAGAGCCAGTTGGCGACGACCGTCGTGCTGATGCATGGCTACGTCAGGCCGGGAAAATTTTCTAGGTCAGGGTGCGAAGTGTGCGAAGTGTGCGAAACGTCAATGCCGGCGTGGCTTTGCGGCTGATTTGGCTCTGAGCGAAGTTTGCGAAGCGTGCGAAGTGTTAATTCGTCGCCGGGAATCACTTCGCAAGACTTCGCAGGGTCAAAATCGGGCTGTAACCCGCATGGATGCTCAGACTTAGCTGACTTCGCAGACTTCGCAGCCAGAGTGTAGATTTTTATCGCGGTACCGGGCGTGCCCTTGGGTCGCGGTGTGACCTGCACCACGATTCGGGCAGGGCTTGCCGCCAGCAGATGATCCAGCGCCGCGTCGATCACCGACTTCGACTTGTGACCTTGGAAGCAATCCTTGGTGATTTCCGAGCGCGTTGCGTTACCGTGCTTTTGGATGAACTCCACGATCTGTCGGGCGGTATCGTTGGTCTCAGCGGTCGCAGCCTCGCCCGCGCCGTCGTTGAAAATGAACTTGATGGAGTCGGTCCAGTACCGGGTCCAAGCTAGCGCCGCTTCAATGTGTTGTACGTCAACCTCAGTCTTGAGGTCGCACAGCGCAAACAACATTGCCAACCGTCTCAGGACTGGCGCCCGACGTTCAAGCAGGGCGGTGACAGTCTCGCCGCCAGATTGGTCGCTGAGTTCCGCCATATACAGCTCGGCATACAGCACCTGGGCGCCAGGGCTCATGGTAACTTGCAACACGTCGCGTTCTGCGAACCTGTCGCCGCCAGCCTTGCATATGACCTCGATCACCCGCTTCGCCAGGGTGTCCACCTCGTCTTGCGGTGTGGCCGTTGGGAACGGAATCATGCGGGTGCGCTCGGCGCATATCGTCATGAAGCGGTTGGCAAAACCATTCGTCAGCTCGCGGGCGGCGATCACGCTGCGAAGCTCGCTTGGGGTGATGGCAGCGCTCAGGCAGATGTGCGGGTCTGATGCCCAGATGCGCGGGTAGCCTTTGGTGGCTGGCTTGATGCTCACGCCGTCCCATACGTCGCGCAGCGCCGACGACAAAGTGTTGCCATCCCGCTTTGATTGCATCAGCACATTGACGAACTCGGATTCGATCACCCACAGTCTCTTATCGTGGATCGGCTCGACTTCGTTTTTCCCTTGCTTCCATCCATCGTGAATCATCAGCGCCAGGCCTTCGCGGGTGGACAAGCCGCCTGTGTGAACTTGCGGGGCGGTGGTGTTGCCGCTGGCCTCGTCAGCCGCACGAATCGACATATCAAGGCGGTGGATCAGCGATGCCGCGTCACCCTTGCGCCCGATCCCGGTTCGCCCGACGTGCAGGCCAAAAATGCGGGCATGGTGCCGACTGTTGCCGATGTACGTAAATGCGCCGCGTCCGATGGCTGCGCTCAAATAGGCCATGCTGTTCAACGCGATGGCGTAGGGATTCGCCTCGGTGTTGGCACTGCCAGCCCGCGCAATGTCGCCGATCAGCCCATACAGGCATGCCGGATCAGGGCGCGGTGCATTGCGATGATGGTCGGGGCCATCGTCAGGTGTGGGTCGGTCGCCATTACGCGCGTTGATTTCGTTGTCAAGCTGATTGGCGAGATGGTCGTATTCTTTGCGGTCTTTCATTGGTAGACCTCGCTGATTCTGTTTATGCGGTTGGCTGCGGTCAACAGGCGGGCAAGGTCCTTGTCGGTCAGGATCACGCCATGCGCCACGTTCCCGGCTGCGACTGCGGCTAGGGTTGACTCGAATGCCAAGACGCTTAGCGCGGCTCGTGGTGGCAGTGGTGCAGGTGTTTGACGGGGCGCCTCTTTGCCGTCGTCAATCCATGCGCCGAGTTGCTTGGCAGCTTCGACAAACCCCATGCCGTAAAGCTGCATGTGATAGCTGAGCACATCGCCGCCTTTGGCATCGCAGACCATGCAAACCCAGCCCCCGGATGCAGGTTTCACGCGCATGGAATCGCTGCCGTCGTGGAACGCACATCGAGTTGTGCGCCACTTTGCGGAACGTGGCCCAGCGAGCACCAAACCTTGAGACTCAAAATAGCTTGGCGTGTCTGGCAATAGGTTGCGGTCGAAGCTCATGATTGCGCTCCCATCAGGCGCGCAAAGACCTGCAATTCCTCGCAGTCCTCGCAGTACTGCGACATCCCGTGCTGGCACACAATGAA
>JBBQQV010000470.1:0-2603 GCA_038215505.1 Lysobacterales bacterium | reverse complement strand
AAAAGCTCGAACGCAGCTTCGTTGCGCTCAACCACATTGCCGCCGCGATCATCGCGTTCCGTAAGGTAAAATTGACGGTCAACATTATTTACGGATAAGTTCTTGGAACACGCGCAGGCGGCCTGATTGCTGCAGCCTCTCCTGCATAGCGTGCGCTGCAGGCATTCTGCGCATCTCCAACTTCGCTTTCCATTCCCTCGAATTCGATGGAATTAGCCCAACAAGTTCCGCATGGAGCAAAGTGCCTTGCCCGTCAGGGACTTGGCGCCGCTCATTGGCGAGAGCAACTGCGTCTACAAAATTCGAAGTCTCGCCGCGCCGGCGCACGGGGCGGCGCCCGCGCATGCAGTCCCAGGTGCGTGAGGATCCGCTCTATCACGGACACCTCCAGGATGGCGGCAATGATTTTGAGTTGGCCAGCGCAGTTCGGGCAGTGCGCCATGGCTGGCTGCCATTGAAAAAACGAGGTGAGAGGTGGGATGCGCGGCAAGGTCCAGAACTGGAAAAGTCGAAAGATTTGTTCGCAAGGCCAGCATCTTTAGTCCGCTTCACGGCACGGCGCGGCGCCGCTGACTCGGTGCGATCCCAAACCTTTGTCGGTAGGTACGCGAAAAATGGCTGAAGCTTGAAAAGCCGGCGAGGGTGGCGATTTCGCTCAGTGTCCGGGCGGTTTCCATGTGAATCAGCCTGTCGCTATGACCCAGTCGCGCTTCTAACTGGAATTGCCCGTAGCTTTGGCCACTGCGGGCAAATAGCTTGTGCAGATGACGCCGCGAGATTTTGAAATGTGCGGCCACGGTGGCCGGGCACAGACACGGATCACCCAGGTGACTCAGGACAAATTCCTGAAGTAGTTTCAGGTGTTGGTCGGCAAGGCTTTTCTCGCGCGCACCGGTCAGACCCACAGAAAGCAAGTCAAGGAAACTCGTCAACAGGTCAGCGTCGCCTGAATTCGTAGTGATCGCGCGGGCGGTGGCAAACAATGACGGGGCGTACGGTGAGTTTGGCGCGATAACCCTTCCTAAAACAGTACCAATGTCAAGGCCATTATTGCGCAGCAGCCGGGTTGGCACGTGCGCGCAAAGTTGCTCGAAATCGTCGTCGAACTTCATGGCAAACGGTTGCCTTGCGTCGAGCAGCACCACCGAGCCACTGGGCACTCGGGCCTCGATGCCACGTTGGGTAATGACGCTCCGGCCAACTGTCTGCAGATTGACGAACACGGCGTCGCAGGGCTTGTTGCGTACATCGGCTGGCGTGCGGCGTACGATCTGCGCGGTCGAGCAAATTTCCGAAATGCTGACGTCATGTGCAACTTGTTGTAGCCGGATTCGGCCACCGAACGGTCGCTCGTCCAATTGCTGCGGGGTCAACGCCGTGAACGCTTGCGTCACGCCGTCCCGCCAGTGGCTGAACGGCCGCTTTGAACCGGCGGTCGTCCAGATCATTGGTGGCGCGACAACAGGCACCGACTGGTTGCGATTTGGCACAAAGAACTCCATAGGACGACAGCGTACTAACAAAGGGCGCTCTGAAGCAAGTCGCCATATTGCCAGGCCGGTACAGACTTGCCACCATCTGCTTTTTGGCAACAGGAGGGTTCAGTGAACTTGACAACACGACTAACCGAGCGTTACGGCCTGCAAACACCGATCGTACTGGCCGGCATGGCTTTTGCCGCCATGACACCACCGCTGGGCATTGCGGTCAGCGAAGCGGGAGCAATGGGCTCGATCGCCGGTGTTGGAATATTACCGCCCGAGGCGGTTCGGATGCTCGTCGGCGCAATGCAGGCGGGCACACGGAGGGCGTTTCATGTCAATTTCATCACCCGCTACACAAGCGATGCCCACATCGCGCTGATGTGCGAAATGAAGCCGCGCGCCGTGTCTTTTCATTGGGGGCATCCAGCCAAGGCATGGATCGACAGCCTGCACGCAGCCGGGATTGACGTTTGGGAGCAGGTCGGCTCGGTGGCCGCAGCGAGGTTGGCCGCGGCTGATGGCGTTGAGTTGGTGATCGCGCAAGGTAGTGAAGCTGGCGGCCACAATTTCGGCACGGCTGGCACGATTGCCATTACCCCGGCGATCGTTGATGCAGTCGGCGACCAGGCCATGGTGTTGGCGGCTGGTGGCATCGCTGATGGTCGCGGGCTCGCCGCTGCGCTGATGCTGGGTGCAGACGGCGCCTGGGTTGGTAGCCGCTTCGTGGCCACGCTGGAAGCGGCGGTGGCAGATGAATACAAGGCGCGACTGGTAAACACTGGCTCGCACGAAACACAGCTCACGCATCTATTCGGGCGCCATCACCCGGATTTCAATCCAATACGTGTGGTGCGTACGGCGTTGGTCGCGCAATGGAGCGACAAAGTTGACCAAGTCGTTCCCGGCGATGAAAACCACCCGCAAGTCGGCCAGATGGATCTGCTTGGCCAGCCGACGCCCCTGCACCGATTTTCCAATTTGGTGCCAATGACAGGTGCTACGGGCAATTTTGAGGAAATGGCATTGCTGTGCGGGCAGGGCGTCGACTTGATACGCGACGTGCCACGCGCCGCGCAGGTTGTCCAACAGATGACAGAACAAGCCAGGGCAGCCATCGCC
>JBBQQV010000469.1:0-2612 GCA_038215505.1 Lysobacterales bacterium | reverse complement strand
TTGCAAAAGCTGCGAGCGCAGATTCGCCAGCTCGGCGTTGATCTCAGCCTCGCGCTGGGCGAGGAGCTCAATCTCCTGGCGCAAAGCAACGATTTCGCGCTCGCGAGTCAACGCGCCTTGCTGCGCTTCGCCCGAGCGGATCAGACGCAGCCAACCTGGCCCCACCCATTCGCCGCTACGGACTATGCCGGGGCGCAGTGAATCGGCAGCGAGATTGGCGCGTGCGCTGTCAATGGATTCGAGTGCGTCGATCTCGGCCAACAACCGGCGCACCGCACTTGGACCTTGCACATGCGCCGCCAACGAGTGTGCCGGCACGACCAGCGAATCATCATTTGCCGCCGCGACCAAAGCCAAACGTCCGCCGCGCAACGCCGCTGCCGCGTCCAACCAATCCCGCGGGGCATCGACCGTGACCGCTTCGAGCAAGGCGCCGAGCACGGTCTCAACGGCCACCTCCCAGCCCGCCTCAACGACCAGCACTTCGCCCAGACGCGGTGAACGTTGCAAGCCCTGTTGCCGTAACCATTCGACGCCTGCACCTTTCTCCTGGCCCAAGGCAGCGTGCTGCAAGGCTTCCAAGGATCCCAGGCGACCGCGCGCCACCTGCACCGATTTTCGGCACTCGGCCAGATCGGATTGGCGGCCGCGCTGTTGCTCCAACACGCCCGTGACGGCGGTTTTGCAGGCGTCGAGTGCATCGCTAAGACCATCCAAGGCCGCACGGCCTTTGCCGTGTTCGGCGGTCGTGTCTGCCAAGGCCGCTGCCAGCGCATCGACATCGAGTCCCGCGCGTTCGGCATTCAGATTGGCTTGCCGGCGATCGGCATCGAGCGATTGTTTTTCCAGCAGTTCAATTCGCGCGCGACCGACATCCGCCGCGCGCCCCGACTCAGCATGCGCACGTGTATGGGTATCCCATTCGGTTTGCCAGTCCACCAGCGTTGCCTCGGCCTTGCGCAAGGCCTCGACGCGGCCGATCTCGTCGCCGTGCAGACTTTGCAGCATCGGCTCGGCTTGCTCCAAAGCGGCAGCCAGCTCGTCGGCTTGCGTCTGATCCGCACGCATATGGCCTTCGAGTTCAGCCAATCCATTGCTGGTTTCATCACGCGCACGCTGCAGGCGTTGCGACAGCTCTCGCTGGTGCTGGATCTGCTGCTCAAGGCGCGCGATCTCACCGCCTACACGGTAGCTCTCGGCCTGGGTGGTGTTAAGCGTGGCCTGCGCCTCGGTTTGCTGCGCACGACAGAGCTCGATCTGTGCCTCAGCCGCGCGCTGGTCGGCGATGCAGGATTGCAGCTGGATCTCACCCGCACTCAATGTTTCGCGCTGGCCAGCAAGCGTGGTTTCGATGGCGCGGTATTCCAGCGCCTTCAGCTGCGCATCCTTCTCGCGCTGATTGGCCTTGAGTTGCTGATACTGCTCGGCCTGTCTTGCCTGCCGCTTGAGATGCTCGAGCTGCTTGCTGACCTCATCGCGAACGTCGTTCAAGCGATCCAGGTTCTCGCGGGTGTGTTTGATCCGCGACTCGGTCTCTTTGCGACGTTCCTTGTATTTCGAAATGCCAGCGGCTTCTTCCAGAAACACGCGCAGGTCTTCTGGCTTGGCCTCGATGATCTGACTGATCATCCCCTGTTCAATGATCGAGTAGCTGCGTGGGCCGAGTCCGGTGCCGAGAAACAGATCGGTGATGTCGCGGCGGCGACAGCGCGTGCTATTCAGGTAATAGGCCGAGGTGCCATCTCGGGCAACCAGACGCTTGACCGATATCTCGCTGAAGCGGGCGAACTCACCGACGACCACGCCGTCGCTGTTGTCAAAAATCAGCTCGACCGTAGCTTGCCCCACGGGTTTACGCGTCGCCGAGCCGGAGAATATGACGTCGGTCAGATGATCGCCGCGCAAGCGCGACGCCGAGCTCTCGCCCATGACCCAGCGCACCGCGTCGATGATGTTGGACTTGCCGCAGCCATTCGGACCCACCACGGCGGTCATGTTGGTGGGCAGCTGCAAGGTCGTTGGATCGACGAACGACTTGAAGCCGGCCAACTTGATCGAGGTTAAACGCATCGAACTATTTTGCCTTCGGCGCGGAAGCGCCGACTGCAAGCTTGGCCTTGGCGCGCAGGCTGGCGATGTAATCCTTGATCGCGCGCTCGCTCAGTTGTTTGCGCGCCGCTTCTTTCACCGTCTCGAAATCAGGCGGCGCGAATGGGCGAGACTCCGCACGACGCAGCACGTGCCAGCCGAAACTGGTCTGGATGGGTGCCGGCGCGACCATGCCATCGGGCAGTTGCGCGGCTATTTCGGAGAGTTCCTTCGGCAAACGGGTGGGAATCGCCCAGTCCAGCGACTTGGCTTGCCGCGCAACACCGCCGTATTCGCTCATCAAAGCGGCAAAGTCGGTGCCCTCGGCAACGGCGCGTTCCGCCACGGCGCGCGCGGTGGCTTCGTCCTCGAACAGGATCTTCGGAGGTGAACCATGACCGCACAGGCCCGCCACATCTTGGAAGTCTTCATCGTGATCACCACGATCATGACTGCCCCGGGCTGCGCGGGCCATGCCAGGCCCGCAGACGCGGCCCGCGCGAACGTCACTGACGCCGTCAGCG
>JBBQQV010000468.1:0-2616 GCA_038215505.1 Lysobacterales bacterium | reverse complement strand
CGTGGTTGCTGCGCTGGCTGATGCCGGCCGCAGCGGATCGCGGTGGCGTTGCGTTGCGCTTGCCTTTTGCCGAGGAGGCGCTGGCGATAGCCGACAGCGCGACCGTAAGTCGCTTCGCGAGGCTACCCTTGGTTGGCATGCTCGCTTGGCTCGTGTTGTGCGTCGCTGCAGCCAGGCCGCAGTGGGTCGGCGATGCGCAAGATCTGCCGCGAAGTGGCCGCGATCTGCTGCTGGCGGTCGACGTGTCCGGCAGCATGCAGGCAGAAGACATGCGCATCGGCGGTCGTCCCGTGGATCGCCTGACTGCAGTACAAGTCGTTGCCGGCGACTTTCTGCGCCGTCGCGCGGGTGATCGGGTGGGCCTACTGGTGTTTGGTCAGCAAGCCTATTTGATGACGCCGCTCACCTTTGACTTGAAGCACGTCGACTATCAGCTGCAAACCAGCGTCATCGGTCTGGCCGGCCGTGAAACGGCGATGGGCGATGCGATTGGGCTCGCCGTAAAGCGTCTGCGGGAGACCGAGAGCAAGCAGCGTGTGCTTATCTTACTCACCGATGGCGTGAATACGGCGGGCGCGCTCAATCCGCGCAAGGCCAGCGAACTTGCAGTAGCCGAGAAGGTCCGCATCTACACCGTTGGCATCGGCGGCGATGGCCGCCAAAGCGGCATGTTGGGAATGATGTTTGCGCAACCCGAAGAGATCGACGAGACGACTTTGCAAGATGTTGCCCAGCTTACCGGCGGTCGCTATTTCCGAGCGCGCAACACGGCTGATTTGGCAGGTATCTATAGCGAAATTGAGCGTCTTGAGCCATCGATTCAAGCTGGCGAGCGGTTGCGTCCGCGTCGTGAGATGTTCGTGTGGCCGCTGGCAGCGGCGATGCTGCTGGCGGCACTGGGGCTGGTTTTGCGCATCGCTGCCGCCCAATTTTCGAACACGCCGTTGCGTTCGAGTCGAAGGGCATGAACGACTTGGCTGCGATGTTCGCTGAGTTTCACTTTCTGCGGCCATGGATGCTGCTGGCTTTGCTTGGGTTGCCTGGGCTCGGGTGGTCGTGGCGGCGATTGCAGGCGACCCGCGATCCTTGGCGCAATGTTGTCGACGCCCACCTGTTGGCGGCACTGCGTGAGCCCGGCGATACCCGCCGTGATCGCGCGCCATTGCTGCTGGCGATGCTGGCACTGACGATCGCCGCAGTCGCATTGGCTGGTCCCGCCTGGCAGCGTTTGCCACAGCCACTGCTGCGCGCCGAGTCAGCGTTGATCATCGCGCTTGATCTGTCCGAGCACATGCGTGCCGCCGATGTGACACCGGATCGACTGGCCCGCGCACGCTTCAAGTTGGCCGATCTGCTGCGCGAGCGTCGCGATGGGCAAGTGGCGCTGATCGCCTACGCTGGCGATGCGTTCACCGTTGCGCCATTGACCGATGACAGCAACACCGTGCAAACGCTGCTCACATCGCTGGATCACGACACCTTGCCCGAGCAAGGGCAGCGCGCCGATCGCGCGATCAAACAGGCGACGAATTTGCTTGCTGACGCCGGCTTCGCCCAGGGTGATCTGCTGATCCTGACCGACCGCAGCAACTCGCGCGACCAGACGGCGGCGCAGCAAGCCCAGCGCAAAGGGTTGCGCGTTTCGGTGCTCGGAGTAGGAACCACCGCCGGGGCACCCATTGCGAAAAGTGGCGGTGGCTTCGTGAGCGATGCCAGTGGAGGCATGCTGTTGCCGAGACGCGATGACGCCAGTTTGGCGGCGCTCGCGGCGGCAGGCGGCGGCCAATATCGGCCAATGACGGTCGATCTGGCGGATCTCAACGCACTCGACCTGCTGGAGCCGATCCTAGGCAATAGCAACCTGCAAAGCGAAGATGCGTTGAGCGAGCAGTTCCGCGACGAAGGTGCATGGTTGCTGTTGCTGCTGCTTCCCATCGCGGCACTGCTGTTTCGGCGCGGCTGGCTGGCCTGCCTGCCGCTATGCTTGTTACTGACGCCGCCACCGGCAGCGGCCTTCGACTTTGCCTCGCTTTGGCAGCGCGACGATCAGCGCGCGTGGCAAGCCTTGCAAGTCGAGGACCCAGCCACGGCGCGCGAGTTGGCCAAGGATTCGCAACTGCGCGCAAGCGCCGCCTATCGACAAGCTGATTTTGCCGCCGCCGCGGAAGACTTTGCGCAGGCTGACAGCGCGGATGCCCACTACAACCGTGGCAATGCTTTGGCCGGCGAGGGCAAATTGGAAGACGCGTTGGCGGCCTATGAACAAGCTCTGCAGCACGAGGCCAACATGGCCGATGCGCTGGCCAATCGCGATATTGTGAAGGCCGCACTGGAACAGCAACAGAAGCAACAGCAGCAGCAATCTGGCGACGGTGACAAGCAGGATAAGCAGGACGGCGAGAAGTCCGAAGGCGAACAGGACACACAGCCGAAGGATGGCGAGCAGGACGGGCAGACCCCGGATGAAAAATCCAAGGATGGCGAATCACAAGATCAAGCGGGTGACGCCGAAGGCGAGCAGAAGCCCGGTGCTGAGTCTTCAGACGACCCCGGCAAGTCGACGCCAACCAAGGTCGATGAGCAGCAAGCGCAACAACAGGCCGAGCAATTCGCCGA
>JBBQQV010000467.1:0-2623 GCA_038215505.1 Lysobacterales bacterium | reverse complement strand
CTCCAGTTCACGTCTGGCGAATGGGCAAAGGTTCTTCGCCACCACCACCCGCTCGATCCACGCTCGGGTGGCGCGCGACGCTGGAACGTCTTGGTTGTCTGCTGTCATCAGTGGCACGCCACTTTGCTTGTCTCGATAGCGAGGGTGCTGGGCATGTTCGCCAATCGCCGGGCGGGCTTACTCAAACCCATTGCGAAAGATCGCAGCGCCCGGTGCTTCCGGAGTGCGCACGCAGTCATAGGTTTCCCCAATTCTGGGGCCCGTATCAATGATCGCGAAATCGCTGACCAGGACGGGCGTGCGGTTACCGGCGCTGCCGTTCCAAAAAATCTGCGGGGTGATGCCCAAGCTGCTCCAGGTGGCGGTGTTGTGGCGGTCGCTGGTGAAGGTAAGCGCGATGTTGCCGCCGTCTGAAAGCACGATCCCGTAGCGCTGCATGGTTCGCAGGATCACCTGTGCCGCTGCGTTGTAACCAGCAAAGTTGAAGTCACTGCGCAGCCGCATGCGCACACCGTAGGGGACTGTATCGACCGGCCCGCTCGGGCCGCCAGCGTGGCTCGCGGGTCGCACATACAAGCGGCCCTGGACGCCGCCCAAGGAGACGTCGCTGGCCATGCGTGCATTTGGCAGGATAGAGCGGATCGCGTGACCGAGATCTCCGGAGACCGTTGCTGCTGCCGCAACGTCGTCGGCATTGGGGGCCAGGGCAGCGATGGGAAATCCGGCCGCATCGGCACTGGTGCAATGCTCGCCCCGACCGGCTCCCGGATACACCCGACCCAAGTCCCACACCGCCAGACACAGCGCGTTGATCTGGCCGTTGATGATGTTGGCGGCAAATGCTTCATACAGCACGCTGCCGCGTTGTACCAAGAGGTGACAGTCCTGATCCGAGTTGGGACAGGTTTGCCCATTCTGTGCCTCGATCGCCGCATCCGCCGGCACCGGCATCAGCGTGCCCAGTGGCTCGCAATCAGGCGAGAAGTAGCCATCCGGCTGACCGTTCGCATCGAGGTGTTCGATGATCGGCAACTCGGGCGCGATCTCAGCCGACGCCATGCGACGGAAATGCAGTCCAAAGTCGATCTGCATGCGATTGGAGTTGCCCCAGCCACCCAAAGCGACCAAGCGATTGATCATGGCGGACGACTGCGGGTGCAGCGGCGCGTCGTTGACGGCCTGGTGCCAGACAGCCGCAGGCGGGAAGCGCGGTGCTTGTGTGGCTGCCGGCGCACTCATGAGCAGCGACGCTGCAAACATTGCAAACAGAACAGAACTTCGACGGCACATCGCGCTGCTCCCACATCGCCAGACCGACAGTGTAGGAGATGCCGCGCAAACACCCGCAAACTGACGTTACAGCTTGAAGCAGCCGCAGTCTAAATCCAGCGCAGCGGAATAATCCGGACGAACTCGCCAAGCATCCCACCGGTTTCGGCGCGATGCGCCTGCCGCCAAGCGGCGTTTTTTGCCGGCCCCGTCGGGTTGGCACGCTCCAGCAGGACAGGCTCGTCGGACCCCTACCAAACCAGATCGTCGGGCACCTGATACTGCGGGTCAGCGTAGGGATCTTCCTCCGCTGTCGCATTCGGGTCGACCTTCAATGCGACGGCCTGCGCAAAGATCAGCTCCGCCTCAGTGAGTACGCTCGCAGCCACCAGCAGGTAACGACCCTCGTTCTGCACCACGCCCAGTTCGCCCGCGTTGAGTGCTTTCAGCTGCTCAGGGTTGACATGAATGCGCTTGATCTTGCCGCCGTATTCAAAGTGTCGTGTCAGTTCGGCGACCGGATCGTTGAGACCTTTGTCCCGCAGGAATACGGCCAGCGCTGCGCGCGCCTCACGCCGCACGCGCGCAGCATCCTGCTTGGCTTGCTCGGTGGCGATGCGCTCGGCTTTTTCCTGCAAGGCACGCAGTGCGAATGCCTTACCCAAATCCATCTCCGGACCGCGAGCCGCCTTCGCCGCTGGCCGTTTCTCGGTGCGACTCGGCGAGGTTAGGTGTGGACGAGGATTCGGATTGGCGTTGGCAGGGTTACGCGGTCGTGCATCCTGCGGACGCCCCGTATCACCCGCGGGACGCGTGTCTCGTTTGCGCGGGTCGGCAGCATTCGCCGAAGGCCGTGTGTTGCGTTGACCAGCCTCGTGTGGGCGTCGCTCACTATTGGAGGGAGCGCGTGCGGGTGCACTGGGTTTTTCAACGACAGGCGGCTTGAAACCAAGCTGGGCCAATTGATCGCGTAGGGAAATACTCATGGGGCGTCAGGCAAGTAAAAAGAGGTCACCAATGCGGTGGCGGTGTTTCGTCGGCTGCATCAGCGTGCGTGCCGTTGCGAAGCTGGCCCAGATCATCGAATGCGCGCCGCAACATTTCAGCGTTGCGCGCTACTTCGCTGCGGCTGGCCGCAAGCGCATCACTCAGTTCGAGCAAAGCTTGTTCTTGAAAAGCCAGTCGGCTTTCAATGTCGATAAGGCGTTGCTCGGTTGACGAGCAATCTGCTGCCGCCGGGCGGCGGATGGACTCAATGCTCATCAATCAACTTCGGCAAACCCACGGGTGGCGGCATGATGATAACTGCGGGTGGTTGCTTGCGTACGCCCCGCCCAAAAAGCAAACGGCCGAT
>JBBQQV010000466.1:0-2633 GCA_038215505.1 Lysobacterales bacterium | reverse complement strand
CGCCGCCACCACCGCCGCCCGCCAAGCGCACCGATTTACCCAGCGCTTCGATGTTGTTCAACATGATCACCGGCGACTCGTTGAAGCGGAAGTTCTTTACCGGATACTTGATCTCGCCGTCTTCGATATAGAACGTGCCGTCACGGGTGAGGCCGGTCAGCAGCATGCTCTGTGGATCCACCATGCGGATGTACCAAGTGCGGGTCAGCAACACGCCGCGCTTAGTCTGTTTGATCAATTCCTCGGTGGTCGCTTCGCCACCTTGCATGATGATGTTGCCGGGCTGGCCGACCGCTTGCTTGTCCTTTTGCTTGGCCCAGAAGCGTGAATATTGGAGATACTCGACCACGCCCTTGTTGACGATTTGCGTTTTTGTTCGAGCCAAGCCTTCCTGATCCCATGCCGGCACTGGCACCTCGGCATCCCACGGGTCCGAGTAGATGTTGACACGTTCATCAAACACCTTTTCGCCTACCCGATTGCCGCCGCCTTTCTTGGTCAAGAAGCTGCGGCCCTCGTCGGCTTGCCGCGCATCAAAGCCAAACAGCATGAAGCTGATCAGGCCGGACGCCGCTTCGGGCTCCAGAATAACCGTGTACTTGCCAGGCTCAAGCGCCTTGGCCTCGGCCGATCCCTTGGCCTTGCTGATCGCGGTGCGAATGCTGCGCTTGGCGTCAAACAGCGCCACATCGGCGACATTGGAAGACACCCAGCCCGAGCCGCGCTCGTCTTCGGTGCGCACCGTGCAGGTCAGGTCTGCTGACGTGACTTTTTGATAGCCAAAATTGCCCTTGCTGTTGGCGGTGGCGATAAAGCCGTTGGAGTTGACGAAGTAGCCCGCCGCCACCAGCTTGTCGGCCTTGCACGGCTCGATGCAGTCCGCCGCCACTTGCGCACGAAAGTCCGGAGTGATCGCGGCCGTGGCTTCGATAAATGACGTGCTTGCGGTGTAGGTCTGCTTCTCGATCACCGACATGAACTCGGGATTCTCCGGCGCCAACTTGGCCAACTCTTCAGCTCGCCGAACGACCCGCTCAAGCGCTGCGTCATCAAACTCGCCGATGGTCGCTGTGCCCACCCGCTTGCCGTAGGCAACGGTGACCGCGAGCGTACAGTCCTGCACTTCGCCGCTGGTCGACACGCCATTGCGGGCGAAGCGGATATTGCCCTCGCTTGCGCCGGCCAGATTGGCGCTGCACTCGTCGGCTTTGGAGAGCTTGATCACCTTGTCCAGAATGGCCTTGGCTTCGGCTTCATTAAAAAGTGTCATGGTCGTTTTCCTTAGCCGAGGTTGCGGGCAGTGTTGATGACATTGATGCCGTTGAAGCGCGCCGTGGCCGATCCATGCGACACCGCCGAAGACTGCGAGGGTTGGCCCTTGCCATCAAAGAACGAACCACCGTGGCGGTAGTCGCGCTCGTCGCAGATGGCCGCGCAGGCATTCCAGAACTCAGGCGTGCGAATCTGATACGCCACGTCTTCGATCTGCTCGGTGATCTTGCCGTCCTTGATCTCAAAGAAAAGTTGGCCACCAAACTGGGCGTTATAGCGCTGCTGATCGATCGAGAACGAGCCGTTTCCAACGATGTAAATGCCGTCTTTAACGTCGGCGATCATCTCGTCAGGTGTGAGCTTGTCCTTGCCGGCTTGCAGCGAAATATTCGACATGCGCTGGAACTGCACGCTGGACCACGAATCGGCGTAGCAGCAGCCGTGCGATTCCTTCTCACCCAGAATGCCGACTTGATCGCGGATGGCCTGATAGTTGACCAGAATGCCGTCCTTGATGATGTCCCACTGCTTGGTCTTCACGCCTTCGTCGTCGTAACCGACATTGCCCAAGCTCAGCGGCTGCGTCTTGTCTGCAAAAATGTTGACGCGCTCGCTGCCGTACTGGAAGGTTTTCGATTTCCATTTGTCCAAGGTTGCAAAGCTCGTCCCGGCAAAATTGGCCTCGTAGCCAAGCACGCGATCAAGCTCGGTCGGATGCCCGACCGACTCGTGAATGGTCAGCCACAAATGCGCCGGGTCCAGCACCAGGTCGTACTTTCCAGGCTTCACTGACTTGGCTTTCAGCTTGAGCTGCGCCTGCGCGGCCGCTGCCTTGGCATCTGCCACCATGTCGTACGAGCTCGAGTAACCGACCACGCCGCCCGGCATCGCTATGCGACCCTCAGCGGTGGGTTCTAAGTATTCAAAGCCCATGCCCATCGGCGACGACAAGCCGTTGCGGCTGCGGAACTTGCCGCTGGCCTTGTCAATCGCGGTGACCGTCAGCGGTGCCCAGATCCGGTGCACGTCCTGATCGATGTAGGAGCCATCGGTCGATGCGAAATACTTTTGCTCGTTGACCAGGAACAAGGTTGAATTGACGAAGTTGGCACCGGCATTGATCGCCGCCGCGTTGACCGCCAGCAACAGCTCGACTTTGTCCTTGATCGGCACGTCCATCGCGTTCTTTTTGATCGGCGTCGCCCAACTCACTTCGCCCACGCCTTTCACCGCCGCCAGTTCAACTGGCGTGGTTTGCAGGCGCGAATTGGCCTTGGCAATGATGACCGCCTGCTTGGCTGCCCGCGCCACGCTGTCGGTGCTCAAGGAATTGGTGGCCGCAAAGCCCCAGGTGCCATTAG
>JBBQQV010000465.1:0-2641 GCA_038215505.1 Lysobacterales bacterium | reverse complement strand
GACCGCATGGTGGCGGCGCCGGACTGCGCTGCGTATGGACGCTTGAGCGTGATGCTGCAGTGGCGCTACGACATGAACGACTTCCTGCACGTGCCGCCAGAGAGCTTCTCGCCGCCACCGCGGGTCGACAGCTCGATGGTCAGCATGCGGCCACGCGTAGACGCTCCGGCGGTGGAAGTCGAGCTGCTGAGCACGATCGTGCAGGTCGCTTTCAGCCAGCGCCGCAAGCTGTTGCGCCACACGTTGGGGCGCTGGCTCGACGAACATGGTTTTGCGGGCGAATTCGACCTGCAGCGCCGGGCGCAGGAGGTGCCGGTTCACGAATACCTGGAGCTGGCCAAAAATACATGAAAAAGCCCGTCGCGTGAGCGACGGGCTTGGCGACGATGCCGGTGAATATCGCTGCGTCAGGCCGTTGCCAGCCAGTACTCCGCGTTGAATGGGCTGCTCATGCGCAGCGCCAGTGGTGAGACATCCAACAATTTGTCGGTTGGCATCTTCTCTCCGCTTTCGGTCGTCAGGTGGATGCCCGAAAGCGATGGGTTCGCCTGGGTATCGCTCTTTGCCTCGTTAGCCCGTTCCGCTTGGCTGGTGTGTGCGGAACGGGCTACAGAAAAGAATAGAAACATCGGAACGGGATCTTGCGGTCGCTCCAGTAATCGGCTGCGTCTCGGAAGATATCGAGCAGTTGCTCCCGTGCTTCCTTGTCGAACTTCGCATGGGCGGGGATATGCTCCAGAACGGCGACGAACCCTGGTTGCGGCCCGGACTTGTGGACCGGGTCGGTCATGCTGTCGTACAACGCGTCGAAATTCTTGCCGACATGGGAGGGCAGCGTGAACTGCTGCCCGATCATGTCCAGCACTTCCTGCTTGGACTGTGCGTTGGCCAGGTTGGCATACAGGAAATGATGACCCAGGCTACGTGCGGCGTCTTGCAGATCCTGGATCCGAAAGGCCCGGATCGACTGCACGATGTTGCTGCGTACGCCCCGAAGCGGTGCTTCGGTTTCCTGACGAGTTGGCATATCCATCCCCGTTTCGTTTTCGATATAAGACATATAAGTAGTTCCAACAAAAACCTATGGCACGATCCTGCGAAAACTCGCATAGTGATCGGCGGTGTAATAACAGGCGTCCGGCTCCCTGGGTTTGCCACCACACACGATTCGCCGGGTGCCGCGGTGTTTCAAACCCGGCGTGGTTACGGTGTACTCGCGGTAATGACCCCGGCTCTTGATCGGAAGCAAACGTTCGCGATTTCCGAATACCGCTCCATCCTTCTCATATGGAAAAGGACCACCTCGGGGGATCAACGCATAGGTCTGAACCCCTTGGGCCGGTATCTCGGCAATTGAAACCGTCGCTGTGTTGTCGGGCGGGACAACCGGTGCCCTTGCACATACAAGGCCCGTAGCTGACGCCGCAGCAAGTATTAAGCCAGTAAGTACTAACTTGAAACTTCTGACAGCCGCCATGCATTCACGCTCCAGAGCCTGGGGTTTACCCCTAAATCGTTCGGGTCGTAGTGTCGCCTATCCCTCCGCAAATTGCAAGAGCCTGCACAAAAAATGGGCATCTTGTGCGACGCACCAAAAGTATGAAAGTCAGTACATGCTTTTGGGTTGTGTGTTATCTCGTGGCGTTCGCGTCCGCGACAGTCAAGGCCGTCATGTTGACGATCCGCCTCACCGTGGTGCTGGGCGTCAACACATGCACCGGACTGGCCGCTCCCAGCAGCACCGGACCGATCGCGATATTGCCGCCGGCGGCCGTCTTGAGCAGGTTGTAGGCAATGTTGGCTGCATCGATGTTGGGCAATACCAACAGATTGGCGTTCCCGACCAGTGTGCTGTTGGGCATCAGCCGGGCGCGCGCCGCCCCGTCAAGCGCCAGGTCGCCATGCATTTCGCCGTCCACTTCCAGCCACGGTGCTTCGGCACGCAGGATTTCCAGTGTGCTTCGCATCTTGACGGCGCTGGGCAGATTGCTGCTGCCGAAGTTGGAGTGTGACAACAACGCCACCTTCGGCTGGAGTCCGAAACGCACCATTTCCTCAGCCGCCATGACGGTGATCTCGGACAGTTCCTGCGGTGTCGGGTCGGCGTTGACATGGGTATCGACCAGGAAAATCAGCCGGTCCGGCAGCATCAGGCCATTCATGCAGGCGTACATCGGCACATCCTGTGGCGTGCTCGGACTTCCACCCTTGCGCTTGCCAATGATCTGGTCGATGTACGTCAGATGCATCGCCGTCGTGCCCCAGGTGCCGCAGATCATGCCATCGACATCGCCCTTGTGCAGCAGCATGGCTCCGATCAGCGTCAGACGGCGGCGCATTTCGATCTTTGCCATCTGCACGGTGACACCCATGCGTTCGGTCATGCGGTGATAGGTCTGCCAGAAGTCACGGTATCGTTCGTCTTGCTCGACGTTCACCACGTCATAGTCGAGTTCCTCGCGCAACCGAAGTCCGAACTTCTCGATCCGCTGGGCGATGATGGCCGGCCGACCGATCAACGTCGGCCTCGCCAGCCCTTCATCGACGACGATCTGGCAAGCGCGCAAAATGCGCTCCTCCTCGCCCTCGCAATATGCCACCCGCTTGCGCGAAGCATTCTTGGCCGCGGCAAAGATCGGCC
>JBBQQV010000464.1:0-2649 GCA_038215505.1 Lysobacterales bacterium | reverse complement strand
ACCACGGTCGCGGCAATCGCGCCAGTTTTGCTGCTGTCGCTAAAGCTGTATCCGACCATCCCGACTTTCTTCGCCGTCGCCAAGCCCGTCTGCGCCGCTTGTAGGCCAGGCGCGGCGAGCAAGGCGTTTTCAAAGGCGCTGACTGCGAACTCGCGTTGAAAGGTCTTGATCGCTGCCTCGCCTTCCGCAATCAACACTTGGGCGCGTGCTTGCCGCGCGCTTCCGGCCGCAGCCAGCAGCGACGCCGCCGATGGATGCTGAGCCGCCACTTGCTCGGCCGACGCAATATTGGCAACCCAGGCCGGCAGATCGCTGGCCGCGGTTTGCGGCAACGCGAGATCCAGATATACCTGCGCAACGCTGGCAATGCCCTTCCCTGCCTCCGCGTTTTCCGGCTCGATGACCAGCGCCAGTTTGTATCGATCCAACGCATTGGTGATGGGGGGAGTCGTCAAACGACCAGCGGCAATGTTGGCGCGTCCTGCCTCCAGCAGCGCTTGCACCGGATCACGGACAGTCAACGCCATCGCCGCAGCGAGCGCAGCCGCTGCATCAGCATCTGTCAGCGGTTCACCGACAGGTACCAGGCTTGCGTCAGCCGAATCGCCAAGGTCGTCGACGATGGGCGCATCAACAACCGGCGGCTTGGGCTTTGGGGCCTGAGTGCCAGCAGGTGTCGTCACCATGGTCGCTGGCAATGCGGAAGTGCGCGGCTTACCGCCGCCGAACAGCAACCACAGGCCAGCGACTACCAAGACCAGAATGGTTGCCAGGATGCCGATCAAAAGTCCGATCGGCATGGGCTTCTTGACTTGCTTGCGCTTGGTATTGGTCGGAGGAGCCGGCGTGCGACGCGGCGGCGGCGGAGCCGCAGTGGGACGCAACGTCGAGAACTCGCCCGGCGCGACCAGCTTCAACCCTTCAATAAATTCTAAGCAGTTCTGGTAGCGATCTGCCGGCGCTTTCGACATCGCCTTGTCGATTAGCGGCTGCCAACGCGCCACTTCTTCCGGCAAGCGCGGCACTGGATCGTTGACGTGAGCGAAAGCGACTGCAAATCCGTCCTCACCCTGAAACGGCGTCTCTCCGGCGACTGCTTCATAACAGAGCACGCCTAGTCCGTAGATGTCGGCGCGGTGATCAATCTCCGCGCCTCCGCGCGCCTGCTCTGGGCTCATGTAATGGCTGGTACCAATCGACATGCCCGAACCAGTCAATCGGGATACCGCGCTCAACGCCCGCGCGATACCGAAATCGGTCAGGACCGGCGTGTCATGGCCGTCAAACAGGATGTTGCCGGGCGTCACGTCACGATGCACGTAGCCCCGCGAATGGGCGAACCCAAGCGCGGTGGCGACCGCCACCAGGACGCGCAACAGTTCGGTCTCACTCAATCCTTGCCGCATGCGGTCGGCAAAGTCGCCGCCAGGAAGTAAGGCCATCGAGAAGTAGTGCAATCCGCCAGGCGTCACACCGACGTCATACACCTGTACGACATTGGGGTGATTGAGCGCCGCCAACATGCGTGCTTCCTGCAGAAACCGCTGGGCGTAAGCCTCGTCTTGCGCCAACTGCGAAGACATCACCTTCAGCGCCACATCGCGATCAAGCAGCACCTGGCGGGCGCGGAACACGGACGCCATGCCGCCTTGGCCCACTTTCCCAAGGATGGTGTAGCCCGGAATCTCGATCACCGCCGCTCCCCAATAGCGTGTCGCCCCATTCTATCTCGGGTCGAGACGCGCGCGGCATTTCCGCGCGGCTCTCACCCGCGGCGACGACAAGGCTTGTGGGCAGGACGCAGTGTCCCCACACTTTGCCGATGACTCTGACTCTGATTGCTCTGATCGTGATTGGTGCGCTGACCCTGCTGTGGTCGGCCTCAACTGTCGCCAGCGAATCCGCTCGCCGCGCTGGCCGCGAAGCATGCGAGCGCGCTGGGGTGCAGCTGCTGGATCAGACCGTCATGCTGACCAAGATGAGTCTCCGCCGGGACAGCCGCGGTCGTCTGCGTATTCTCCGTCGCTACAGCTTCGACTACTCACGCGAAGGCAGTGACCGCGCGCGCGGCACATTGGCCCTACTGGGAACCGAACTGCAGTGGATCAGCCAGCCGGAAGCAATTTCCCGACTGGGTGAGCCCTAGCCGCCTGTCGGACTTAGGTCGACAGGCTGTCAGGTGGCAACTCGCCTACCTCGGAATAGATTGAAAACCCACCTGAAAACCGGCCGTACCCCGAAATAGGACAACGCAGACAAGGCTGCAATCAGAGAGCCGATTATGGTTGGCAACACCGCCCCGAAAGTGAATGTCATCCCTAATATGAAACCGAGCAGACATTCAACTCTGAACACCGGCAAAAAAAGCGCAACCGCGATCACGCCGAAGAAAATATATGACGGCGCAGCAGAGTAATCGAAGAAATAGGTGAGCGATAAGGCAGAGCCGACCAGCAACGCTCCCACGAACCCTACTGGAGGAGCCATCGATGGGCGCACGGCCAAGCCCGCAGAGCTTGCCTCTGAAGCTGTTCGTCGGCGAACTCGACCTACGGCAAACCAAGTAAACGCGGGCAGCCACACGATGCCCCACCAATTCGAGAATTCGGGCAAGTCGGGACTAGCCAAAAGGTGATGGCTCCTGACGCC
>JBBQQV010000463.1:0-2652 GCA_038215505.1 Lysobacterales bacterium | reverse complement strand
GTCCCAGCCGAGTAAGCTGGTCCAGACCGGATTGACATCGACGAAGAAGCCCTGGGGATCGATCATCGTTATCAGGTCGGGCGAAGTGCTCCACATGCGCTCGCGTTCACGCGTACGTTCGTCCACGCGGCGCTCCAGCGTGGCGTTGATTCTGCGCAGCTTGTCGCTGTCGGCGCGTTGGTCTTCAATGTCGGTGTTGGTGCCGACCCAGCGCACGATCATGCCGCGGGCGTTGCGCACGGGCAAGGCACGCACCAGGTGCCAGCGGTATACGCCGTCGGCGCGGCGGATCCGGAATTCGATTTCGAGGTTGGCACCGCTGCCGACCGCGGCGGACCAGGAAGACTTTGCACGGGCCACGTCGTCGGCATGAACCAACGCGGCCCAGGGTGCGCCGATGAGTGCCGCCAAGTCCATCCCGCTGTAGCGCGACGTCTGGTCGTTGAACCAGTCCAGTTTCCCGTTGGGGAGCGAGGTCCACATATGGTGCGGAGCCAGTTGCGCAAAGGATCGGAATTTCTCTTCGCTTTCGCGCAGGTTCTTGGCCTGGGTGAAGAGATCGGTGACGTCCACGCCCTCAACAAAAATGCCATTCACCCGCCCATCAGCACCACGCATCGGCTGGTAGATGAAATCGAGTATCCGCTGCTCGGGTTCGGCACCCACGCCAGAAATGAGGCTTGCCGGTACCGCACGGCTGGAATGGACCTCGCCGGAGAGGTAGACCTTGTCGAGCAGTTCGAAGAAACCTTGGCCCTGCACTTCCGGCAAGGCTGCACGCACTGGCAAACCGATCACATCGCGCTGGCCAATGAGCTGCAGATACGCCGGGTTGGTGAGCTCGAAACGATGCTCCGGCCCCTGCAGCACCGCCACGATGCTGGGCGACGCAGCAAACATCTCGCGCAGACGGTCGAGTTCGGCTGCCCGTTCGCGATTCGCATGAACCTCCTGCGTGATCTCGGTGCAGACGCAGAACACCCCCGCCACTTCGCCGCCGTCGCCGCGCACCGGGGCATAGAAGAAGGAGAAATGGGTCTCTTCGGCGAGGCCGTTGCGCAGCATCATCAACTGCAAGTCGTTCATGTGGATCGGCTCGCCCGCATAGGCGCGGGCCAGGATCGGCTTTACGACGTCGCGGATTTCGCTCCAGACGTCCAGTAAAGGCTGCGCCAGCGCGGGATGGTGCTCTCCCAGGATCTCAGCATAGGTGTCGTTATAAAACAGCAACTGCTGCGGCCCCCAGACCACGAACATCGGCTGCGGTGCGTTCAAAATAACGCTGATAAGGGTTTTCAATGACGCAGGCCATCGCACCGGCGGACCCAGCGGCGACTTTGGCCATGGGTGGTTGCGAATCATCTTGCCCATGCCGCCACCGCCCTCCATGAATTGCAGCGTCATGGTGCGGCGTCGTGCGACGTCTGAATCTCATCCATCAAACGGTCCAGGTCGTCTAGTTCAAACGGTTTGGGGAGCGCCCGCACGCGTGGCCCCAGTGTCCGCAGAGCGTCGCCATACGTGTAGCCCGAGCAAAGCACGACCCAACTCTCGGGGTGGACCGCGAGAACCCGGCGGGCCAGATCGGTGCCGGACATGCCAGGCAGGCTGATGTCGCTCACGAGTACATCGAAATTACTGGCGTTCCACAGGACCAACGCTTCCTCTGCGGTGGCACATGCCACAACCTCGCGTTGATCGCCTTCAAGCATTTCCTGGAAGATGGCGCGAAGTTCAGCGTTGTCCTCCACATACAACATGCGCAGTGGTTTCATGCTCAGCCTCGGGGGTGGGGGTAAGCGGTGATTCTAGGTTGGCAATGCACTGCGCAAAGGGTATTGTGCGGTTCGCAGAAGTCTGCTCGCCGGTGTGCAAACCCCACTTCCGACACGTCAATCTGGCCTTGGCTCGCGCGCGCGGTGTCCTCCATTCGCTGTCTGCCCGGAAGGACTATCTTTTGCCCGGCGCCGATGCCAGACGGGATATTGAGATCGCGTTGTCGGATTTGCGGTCGCGCTTTGGAACAGACCCTGGCTGGCGGCCGTACATCGATGCCTTGTCGGATCGCACCGACGAGCGGCTGTCGGAGCTGCAGGAAACCTTGACCTTGCATGAGCAGGGCCGCGCTGAGGCAGCGCGGGAGCTGTTCTTGACCGATGTCGGATGGGAGAAGATGCAAGCAGTCCGCCAGTCCGCCCTTGCGCTGGCGTCGATTGCTCGCCGCCAGGCCGATGTCGAGCGCGCGCGTCTGGTCGCAACAATGGGCCTCGGGCGGATTGGTGTGCACGCAACCATGGCGCTCTCGCTGCTATGGTTCATCTACTACCTGCGCAAGAGCGCGGCGCTGCAACAAGAGCAGCGCTTGCATGCCAATGATCTCCAACGTGAAAGCGCGCGGCTGGAGTCGGAAGTGAAGGTTCGAACCCAGGAACTAAGGGGATTGAACGAACGCCTCCAGTTGATCCGAGAGGACGAGCGCGGACGTGTCGCGCGTACCTTGCACGATGAGTTGGGTGCGATTCTGACCGCAGCCAATCTTGATTTGGTGCGCTTGCGTCGATTGGTCGATAGCCAGCAATCTGCGGAGGCCTTGGTTCGGCTGGACCACCTCGCCGACACCCTGGATCAGGGGATTCATCTGAAAAGGCACAG